>DATLKS010000898.1:0-28417 GCA_035538255.1 Terriglobales bacterium | reverse complement strand
GAAGCCTGGAAGCAGCTTTCAATCGACAACGTGCGTCGGATGATCCGCCGCGATTGGAACCATCCTTCGATCATTCTTTGGGGAGTGCGCATCAACGAATCAAAGGACGATCACGACTTCTACACGCGTACTAACGCGCTCGCGCATCAGCTCGACCCCACACGCCAGACCGGAGGGATCCGGAATCGCTACGATTCCGAATTCCTCGAAGACGTTTTCACCATGAACGATTTTGGATTCCCGCTGCGGCCGCCAAACCATCCTCGATATCTCAACACCGAATTTGTCGGCCATACGTATCCGACGAAGACCATCGACAATGTCGAGCGTCTCAGGGAGCATACTCTGCGCCATGCTCGCATTCACGATCAGATTGCTTCAAACCCGCAGTACGCCGGGGGTATTGGCTGGTGTGCCTTCGACTACAACACGCACAGCAATTTCGGCTCGGGCGATTGTATCTGCTACCACGGCGTGACCGGCATCTTTCGCGAACCCAAACCAGCCGCTGGATTTTATAAATCCCAATGCGATCCAACGGAAGAAGTCGTGCTCGAACCCGCATTCCATTGGGCCCGGGGCGACGAATCGGTGGGATTTACCAAAGCATTGGTGTGCTCTAACTGCGACCACTTGAAGTTTTACATAGCCGACAAGCTGGTGGTCGAAGCGGACCCCGATCGCACCGAGTTCCAACATCTCCGGTATCCACCATTCAGCGTTGACTTGCGCGGGCATTACCATGGCTGGGGCGACCTGCGCATCGAGGGCTACATCCAGGGAAAGCAGGTTATCAGCAGGACCCTTTCGGGAAAAGGAATAGATCAGAAGTTTGTTCTGGGACTGGATGATACCCAGTTGATTGGGGATGGCGCCGATACAACTCGTGTGGTCCTGCGCGTCACCGACGAATTCGGCGCGATTCGCCCATTCAGCAACGATTCCATTCGTCTGCAGATCGAGGGTCCCGCCGAAATTATCGGCGACAACCCTTTTTCACTGGTCGGAGGTACAGGGGCGGTATGGATTCGCGCCAAGCAGCGGGCTGGTTCAGCGAAGCTTACAGCCATCCATCCCATTTTGGGTTCGCAAGTTGCGACACTTGAAATCAGTGAAGCTCCGCCGGAGAGAGTGTAGCGCGCCCACACTTGAGCGGACCTTCACGATCATCGTGCGCCCGACGAGGCGATGCCCAGATAATTGCCGTAGCCGACGATCACCGTGGAGGCGACAAGCACGAACAGACTGAACGCAACCAGCCATTTAGTGCGGGTGCCAACTCCTCTCCATTCTTTAAGAGCGATTCCCCATAACGTACTGAAGATGATGATGCTGGCCATGTGTAGCGTCCAACTGGAGAATTTGAATCGTCCCATTTTGGTCTCGCCCATAGTGTAGAAGAAGAACTGCATATACCAGGTTGTGCCTGCTAATGCTGAGAACAGATAATTCGGGAGCATTGGCGTGCGCGCCGGCTGCTCGACCGCCACCGCCACCGCCACAGCAACTGCCATTTCCTCGGCGGGAGCATCGGTTGCGGTTTCGAGGATGTACTCTTCGCTTCTAGAAGGCACCATTCTCCGAATCTCGGAATGAAAGTATTGATAGCCGGTGTTGTTCCGGATGTTCAGAATCAGGCACCAGATAAAGTTCGTAGTGAATCCGCCCAGCAGGAGCACAACCAAAACGGGAAGCCCTTGCCATAGCGGTGGAGTGCCGTGTTGGATGGTGAGTGCCTTAATGGGATCGCCCGCAGCCAGTCCGTAGGCAAAACACGCACTCATCACACCGCAAAAAGTCGCCACTAATAGACCCTTCTTTAACGCAAATTCCTTGATGGATGCGCGCTTCTGCTCTTCCGAAAGTTCCCGCTCCTTATTCATGCCCGCCAACCCGGCAAAAACGATCCCGGCTAAACAAGCTGCTACTCCAACCAGGATCACGCGACCTGATGTTGTACCGAGCACCTCACTTACAAACACTCCGCGAAAGATGGGAGGCATGAGCGTTCCACATGCTGCGGTGTAGCCGAGTGCGACCGCCATCCCGAGAGACATGCCGAGGTAACGCATGGTCAAGCCGAAGGTAAGTCCGCCCAATCCCCAGAGAACACCGAAAAGATATGTCCAGAGAAGGCTGCTGGCGGGCGCTTCATGCAGAACTTGCGACAGTTCGCGTGTCATGGTCAGAGCCAGGATCCAGGGCACGATGATCCAACTGAAGAATCCGCCGACCAGCCAATAGGTTTCCCAGGCCCACAGCTTCACGCCTCGATACGGTACATAGAAGCTGCCGGAGGCCAGACCTCCAAGCCAATGAAAGATGACGCCGATAATTGGGTTGGGATTCATTAGGCTGTGATTCTGAACATAAACCCCCGCGACTCTAAGTCTTGGCTCGGGGATGTGTCAATACAAAAACAGTGTGCCAAATGAAACCGCCAGGGCTGGTTGTATACTGCGGCTTCCAGCGCAAATTCAGAGGCGAAATCCGATTGCCAAAGACTGCTCCCAAGAGACTCTATTTAATCCCGGTTCTTTCCAAGGCGCTGGACATACTCGAGTTGCTCCAGACTGACAATCGGCCACAAAGCCTGGAGTCAATCTACGAGAAAACCAGCATCTCGAAGACGACGGTTTATCGAATCCTGAAGACACTTGTGCACCGTGGGTATCTGGCCCAGACGCAGGATGGCCTTTATCGTGTCGTGTCGCGTCCCAGAAAGATACGATTTGGTTTCGGCAGCGAATCCTCAGAGATGCCTTTTTCTGTGGACGTGACTGACAGTCTGAAAGCCGCCGCAGCCTCGGCAGGGGTAGATCTTCTGGTTCTCGACAATCGCTACGATGCGGCGACGGCACTCGAGAACGCAGACGAGTTCGTTAGACAACGTGTCGATCTGGTAATCGAATTTCAAATCGACGAGCACGTGGCACCTATGATTGCGGACAAAATCCATGGTGCCGGTATACCGCTCATCGCAGTCGATATTCCTCACCCCCACGCCACATATTTTGGCGTGAACAATTACAGAGTTGGATTCGAGGCCGGCGAGTTCCTGGCGCAACACGCAAAGAGCGCGTGGGGCGGAGCCGCCAAATGGGTTCTCGGCTTGGGCATCACCGAAGCAGGCCCGCTGGTGCAAAGCCGCATCACAGGCGCGTTTGCGGGCGTTCGATCGAAGCTTCCACGGCTTCCCGAAGACGCACTGCTCTCGCTGGACGGCGAAGGACTACATGAGAAGAGCTATCGTCTGGTCCGAGACTTCTTGCGCAAGCACCCCCACGATCGCGGCATTCTTGTAGCAGCAGCTACTGATACCAGCGCGCTTGGGGCGCTTCAAGCAGTTCGTGAATTGAGCCGCGAAAGACAAGTCGCGATTGTAGGACAAGATTGCATTCAGGAGGCGCTCGACGGAATGAGCGTGCCTGGCACTCCTTTAATTGCTTCCGTCTCTCATGAGGCCAATTCGTATGGTCCGAGACTCATCCACATTGGTCTTGCGCTTCTGAACGGACAAACGGTTCCTCCGTACAACTATGTCGAACATAAATTAGTGACGGCCTCCTCTTTGGTGAAGCGTTCTCGAGCGGTCCCTGGAAGGTCTCGTTCCAGCCCGGTCGCGGAGCTCCCGACTTTGTCACGATGAACGAGCTTTCCGACTGGAGCCGCAGCGATGATCCTGGCGTGAAGTACTTTTCGGGCGTGGGAACATACACGAAAATTTTGCAAGCCTCGCCTGCGTGGTTCAGGAAAGACTCTCGGCTGTGGATTGATCTGGGTGATGTAAAGAATCTGGCGGTCGTGACCGTCAATGGAAAGGAACTGGGAGAGACGTGGCATGCGCCGTACCGAGTAGATGCGACGTCAGCGCTCAAGCCTCGGTGCAAATGAGATCACGATAAGCGTGGTGAATGCGTGGGTGAACCGGCTGATCGGTGGCGAGCAGCCCGGAGCCACGAAGATTACCTTTGCCGATGTGAAACCCTACAAGCCGAGCTCACCGCTGCTGCCTTCCGGTCTGCTTGGGCCGGTGACAGTGATCCGCGATGATATGCGGTAGCAGCACATCGCCCGTTGGCGAATTGCAGCAGATTAGGCTGTGCAGTGGCACATATTAACAAGGAGCCGGGAAATTTGAATGCAAACCGAGATGTTTTGTCGAAAGTGAGTAGACGATGTGCTTTCGCCATCTTCATCTTCGTTATGTCGGCGTTTGCGACTGCAGCCACTGGCAAGCCGACTCAACTCCAATGTGATTCGCTCGCTACACCTCTGGGAGTAGATGATCCTCAGCCGTTGTTTTCGTGGCAGCTCCACGACGACCGTTATGGAGCAAAGCAGACTGCATACGAAATTCAAGTCGCCAGCCGGAGCGCGCTCCTTTCTACGAAGCCGGACGTTTGGGACAGTGGGCGCGTGCAGTCTGATCAATCCGTCGGTGTGACATACGGCGGCCCAGCCCTGCAACCAAGCAAGCGCTATTTCTGGCGGGTGAAGGTTTGGGACAAAGATGGAAATTCCTATCCTGACAGCGATGTGAGCTGGTGGGAGACTGGCCTTCTGGACTCAAAAAACTGGCGCGCCAAATGGATTGGATACGAAGAAGAGGGGCATAGAGCTCTCAGAGAAGCCAATGCGGCATGGGTCAGCAATCCTGGAATCGACGATTACAAGGATTCCGGTGACACACACCACAATTTTCGCTACACATTTAATGCTCCGAGCAACCTCAAGCGTGCAGACCTGTTTGTCACGGGCGAGGACACGGCTGCGGTTTGGATAAATAGCCAAGCGGTACTCGAGGCAAAGCCGCTGCCGCCTTGGAATCAATCGCCATGGAAGACGTACAGCAAGATCGATGTCACTTCAGCGTTGCATTCCGGCAATAATTCGTTGGCAATCGACGTGATCCACTACGCCAGAAAGAATGCGCCGCCGAATGCAAACAACAGCCGTGCGCCGATGAGCGCAACGCTATGTCTGCAGTTGAGCGACGGGAGCTTTCAAACATTCAAGACCGGCGATCCCGGCTGGAAGGCAGCGCTCAACGCGAGCGGCGACTGGTTCGGGTCGGAGTTTAATGACGGTTCCTGGGCTGAGGCTGTGCCCTATGTTCCTCCGCAGGGTCGCTCAGGCAGTGCCGAATTGGGGCATCCGTGGCCCACCGAGCCAGTGAAGTATCTGCGCCGTACTTTCGAGGTGCAAAAGCCGATACGTTCAGCGCGGCTGTATGCGACTGCGCTAGGCGCATACGAATTTCATCTAAATGGAAAGGGCGTTGGGGACCAGATCTTGGCGCCTGGCTGGATGGATTTCAGGGAACATGTTGCTTACCAGGCGTACGACGTCAGCGATCAACTGAAGTCGGGTCAAAACGCCATTGCTGCATATCTCGCGCCCGGGTGGTATGCGACACCGCTGCAGTGGTATCGACAAGGCTACAACTACGGCGACACACCCGAGGCAGTGAAGGCACAGTTGAGGATCGAATACAGCGACGGGTCGGTGGACTGGATCGTGACTGACGAATCCTGGAAGGCCGATATTTCGCCCATTATGTTTGCCGAGATCTACGACGGCGAAATATATGATGCGCGCCGCGTCCAGACGGGGTGGGATACGGCATCGTTCTCCGACTCGCGTTGGCGTGCCGTGCAGATTATTGCACCCAGGGAGCCTGAGATCGTCTGGCAGTACTTCCAGCCGATTCGCGGTGAAACTGCTGTCAGCGCGAAATCCGTTACAAGTCCCAAACCGGGAGTGTACGTCTTTGACTTCGGTCAGAATTTGTCCGGTGTCCCACGCATTCGCGTACAAGGCCCAGCGGGCACCGATGTGCAACTTCGCTTTGCGGAGGTACTGAACCCGGACGGCACTCTGTACGTTGAGAATTTGCGGACTGCAAAAGCAACTGATCACTTCATTCTTGCAGGAACGGGAGTTGAGGAATATCAGCCACACTTTACATTCCACGGATTCAGATACGCCGAACTAAGCGGAGTCTCGTCCAAACCTGCGGGTGACGCTATTCAGGCGGTAGTGATTCATACTGACGCACCCTTTACTGCGGAGCTGCGAACCAGCAGTGACATGCTCAATAAACTTTGGAGCAACATCCTCTGGGGGCAACGCTCGAATTTCGTGGGCGTCCCTACGGATTGTCCGCAGCGCGACGAGCGCCTGGGATGGTCTGCTGACGCACAGGTGTTCTGGCGGACTGCTTTCTACAACATGAATTTGACGGAGTTCTCGAAGAAATATGCAGCCGACCTCCGTGGAACCCAAATTGGAACTCCGATGTATGGCATCTTCGCTCCGGGAACACTCACGCCGAATCCGGGACACGGCACCGGCTGGAGCGATGCTGGAGTCATCATTCCGTGGACGGGATGGATCCAGTACGGTGACAAAAGAACTATCGAGCAGAACTGGGATGCAATGGAAAAGTATCTCAGTGCCATCCAGGCCGATAATCCTGACTTCTTGTGGAAGAAGAACTACGGCATTGCGTTCGGCGACTGGCTTTCTCCCGAAGGGCCAACTCCGGAAGATCTCATTGCGACAGCTTATTGGGCGTATGACGTAACGCTCATGCGAGAGATGGCGCACGCGGCAGCGAAGAGCGCCGATGAGCAGCGATACGCGGCTCTCTTCGAAAAAATCAAGGATGCTTTCAACAAGGCGTATGTTCGTCCCGATGGCTTCGTAGGAGGCGTTCCCCCGCCGCCGGTATTCGCCTCCGGCGCGGCAACCAAATTGAGCGATAAGCCCATCGACACGCAAACCAGCTACGTCCTCGCGCTCTACATGAATCTGCTTCCCAACCAGCTGCGGTCAGTCTCGGCGAAGAGGCTGGTCGACAAAATTGCTGGTAATGGATGGCGGCTGAGCACCGGCTTCCTCGGCACTCCCTATCTGCTCGAGGTCTTGGCAGACAACGGCCACGTTGACGTTGCTTACCGGTTACTCCTCAACACCGAGTATCCCTCATGGGGATACCTGGTCGAGCATGGCGCCACGACAATGTGGGAGCGATGGAATGGAGATCAGATGCGCGGCGATCCAAGCATGAACTCCTACAACCATTACGCATATGGCGCGGTGGCCGAATGGATTTACCGCTACGCTGCTGGAATCGATACATCTCCGCTGGATCCTGGCTTTCACACTATCGTTTTACGGCCGACGTTCGATTCGCGGCTGAACAATCTGGCTTTCTCGTATGAATCGCCCTACGGAAAAATTCAATCAGGATGGTCGCGCTCGGGGACGAAAACGTCCTGGAGGCTCATTATTCCCCCGAACAGTCGTGCCTGGCTGCTGGTTTCAGGCGAGCAAGCCAAAGCAATCTCCCTCGATGGAGAGCCGCTGACGCGCAATGCAAAGGCGCACCGGCGAGAGGATCAGGTCGGGGCGGGTTACGAACTCGCGGCCGGCACCTATTCCTTCAGCATCAATTAAGGCTCGGCGTTCAAACAGTGCTCGCAAAGATGCCACTATTTCTGTATTGAAATTGTTAATGTATTGCATTTGAGTCATTTTGCAAGTAATGTTGCTGGTCACGCGGAGACTCGCAAACACCGTGGAAATCCGGTCGCGTGTCTAGGATTAAGTTGTGAAAGTAAAACTACAAGAGACGCTTCAATATCTCGAAGACCGCTGGGATGACGAAATTGCGCGCAAGTTGAGCGATGCAGAGCTGCTTAGATATCGCTCTAATCTTCTGGGATCGGATCTTCGAATCACCAATTTCGGTGGGGGGAACACGAGTTCCAAGATCACTGACCGCGATCCGCTCGACGGCAGCGAACAGAGAGTGCTTTGGATCAAAGGCAGCGGCGGCGACGTCGGCAGCATCACCACCTCAGGATTCGCAACACTCTATTTGAATAAGGTGCTGGCACTCGCCAATCGCTATCGCGGGGTCGCGTACGAAGACGAGATGGTGGATCTTTATCCGCTGTGCACATTCGGAAGGAATCCGGTGGCCGCTTCCATCGACACTCCGCTACATGCTTTCCTGCCTTTCGCTCACGTTGATCACCTCCATCCCGATTGGGGAATTGCTCTCGCCGCTGCCGCAAACGGAAAAACGAAGATGGAGGAATTCAACCAGAAATTCGACCACAAGCTGGTTTGGATCCCGTGGCAGCGGCCTGGATTCGAGTTGGCGATGATGTTGCGGGCAGCGGCAAATGAAAATCCCGGGTGTGATGGAATCGTGCTTGGCGGCCACGGCCTGTTTACCTGGGGACAGAGCCAGCGCGAGTGCTACATGAATACGTTGACGATCATTGATCAACTCGGTCAGTTCGTCCAGGAACATGTCGAGCAGAAAGGAAATGCGATCTTCGGCGGCACAAGCTACCGAACGCTAGAGAATCATCGTGAACTCGCTCTGGACCTCTTTCCCTTTTTGCGCGGCAGAGTCTCAAGCCAGCAGCGCATGATTGGGAGTTACAATGATCGACCAGAAGTCCTAAATTTTGTAAATTCCAGCGATGCCGAGGCGCTTGCCCATCTTGGCACCAGTTGTCCAGACCATTTCATCCGCACGAAAATTCGACCGCTGTTTGTACCCTGGACGCCGACCAGCGATCTTCGGAGCTTGCGCGAGCAGATCGATTCGGCGCTCAAGAAATATCGCGAGGAATACAAGGAGTACTACCGCGACTTCGCCCGCAAAGACTCGCCCGCCATGAGAAGCTCCGATCCGACTGTTGTTCTAATTCCCGGAATCGGAATGTTCAGCTTCGGGAAGAGCAAAACAGAAGCGCGGATCACGGGAGAGTTCTACACGAATGCAATTCACGTGATGGAAGGCGCGACGGCATTAGGCGATGGTGGAGAAGTCAATCACCTGCCTCAAGCCGGTGCTGCCGCCACGACGGATGCGTTCTGCTCTTACTCCAACTACGTCGCGCTTCCGGCTGTCGAAGCATTTGGCATCGAATACTGGCAACTCGAGGAAGCCAAAATCAGGCGTCAACCTCCGGAAAAAGAGCTGAGCCGGCGCGTCGCACTGATCGTCGGGGGCGGGAGCGGCATCGGTCGTGCAGCGGCTGAGCTTGCCGCCCAGCAGGGAGCACACGTGGTGGTGGCGGATCGCGACGAAAATGGCGCGAAGGAGACAGCCGACCTAGCTCAAAAATCAAGCGGGAAGGAAGCTGTTGCGGCAACCGGCATCGACATCAGTGATCGTGCCGCCGTGCGTCGCGGAATCCGTGCGGTAGTGGCTGCATTCGGCGGTATAGATATTGTCATCAACACTGCCGCAATTTTCCCTGCTTCTCCCGATGGCCAGATTCGCGACGAACAATGGACGAAGACGCTGGACTTGAATGTAACCGGCAACCATCGTTTGATCGATGAGGCCGCGAGAATCTTCCGCGACCAGGAGCTCGATGGTTCGGTGGTGCTGACCAGCTCTGCAAATTCAGTTGTCGCGAAACCAGGTAGTGAGGCTTACGACGTAAGCAAGGCAGCATTGAGTCACCTTGTACGCGAGCTAGCTGTTTCGCTCGCGCCAAAGGTGCGAGTGAACGGAATCAATCCTGCCACAGTCATAAAGGGCTCAACGATGTTTCCGCGGGATCGCGTGATTGCCTCGCTCAAGAAGTACTCCGTCCCATTTTCAGCGGACGCTTCAGATGACGAGCTGCGAGGCTTGTTGGCCGATTTTTATGCGCAGCGTACTCTGACGCACATACCGATCGAGCCTGAAGACTGTGCCCGCGCGATTCTGTTTCTGGCGGGGCCGCAGGCAAAATGCACTACCGGCCACCTTATTCCCGTTGATGGAGGGCTAACCGATGCATTCCTGCGTTGATTCGTTTCGCGTCGGAATGGCGGCTGAAGCGGGAGCATTATTTGACGTTGATCTGGAGTTGTGTTGAAACGTTCAGCACTAATCGCGGTTGATCTCGGAGCAGAGAGCTGTCGTGTGTCGTTATTACGCTGGGCTGCTCCGGATCGTCCGCAGATCCAGCTTGTTCATCGCTTCTCGAACGGTCCGGTTCAAGATGGAAATAAGCTTACTTGGGATATCGAACGAATCATCCAAGGAGTAATCGAAGGCCTCTGCTGCTGTGCCGAGATTGCAGAAGAAGGCATAGCTTCCATCGGTGTTGACGGTTGGGCGGTTGATTATGTCCTGCTCGGCGACGACGGCAAACCCTTACGTGAGGCGCGCTGTTATCGCGATGAGAGGACGATTAAAGCCGAAGCTCAAGTTCAGCAGCTTATCTCATGCGAGGAGCTTTATAAACTTACTGGAATTCAATTCCTGCGTTTCAACACAATCTACCAGCTTTTCGCCGACCAGCATGAGGGCATAGACCCGCATGCGCGCTGGATCAATCTGCCCGAATATGTGCTCTATCGGCTGGGAGGACAGCGCGCAGCTGAGTACACGAACGCCACGCACACGCAGCTTATTGATCTCAAAACGGGCAATTGGTGCCGACCAATTTTCGACCATCTCGGTTTAGATCCCGCGGCTGCGCCAGCCATCGTGCAAACAGGTTCCATTGTGGGCCAGCTCAGCGGCGCTCTTGCAGAGTTGCCTGCATTTCACTCAACTCAATTGATTGCGCCGGCATGTCATGACACCGCTTCCGCCATCGCAGGGATTCCGGGCGAAGGTGACGACTGGGCCTTTATCAGTTCGGGCACATGGTCGCCCGTCGGCACAACGCTGGAGAAGCCCTGTGCAAATAGCCAGGCTTTTGCCCGGAATTTCACGAATTTAGGTGGAGTGGGAAGAAAGATCTGCTTTTTAAAAAATGTAAATGGGATGTGGCTTCTTCAGCAGTGCCTGGAATCCTGGAAAGCGCAGGAGCACACGTTGACGATTCCCGAACTGATTCAGAGGTGCAGCAGTCTCAAGTCTCCGAACACCTACCTCGATGTAGATGATCCTGAGTTGCTGCTGCCGGGGAACATGCCAGGAAAGATCCAGGCGCAGCTCGATCGCAGGCACTCAGCAATCGGATCTGCAAACGGCGATGCTATTCTCGAGACCACAAGTCTCATTCTGCATAGCCTTGCGAAAAGGTACGCCGAAGTGCTTCAGGACATCACTGCAATCACCGGAAAACAAATAAGGAAGCTGTACATTGTAGGTGGCGGCAGTAGAAATCCTCTGCTGAACAGGCTCACGGCAGAAGAGACAGGATTGCAGGTTATCGCCGGAGCGGCAGAGAGTTCGACCATCGGAAATCTTGCCGTGCAACTTGCCAGGTTGGAGGGCGACTGGACGCCGGCCGTAGGAGTGTCTTCTACTGCTGTTTCGAAGTGGGCGCGCGCGTTGACTGCCGGCGCTTTGTCGCCGGCGGAAGAAATCTCGGCCCAGGCAGTAGTCTAAGACCGAGTCTTGGTGGGAGGCTTAATGGCGAACAACAGGTCGGCCGAAACGGTATTTCAAGCCCTGGATAAGCTGAAGATAGAAATTCCGTCCTGGGGCTTCGCCAACACCGGCACTCGTTTTGGAAAGTTCATTCAACCCGCAGCCGCCACATGTATAGAAGAGAAGTTCAGCGACGCCGGTGAGGTGCATCGGCTCACGGGCACTTGTCCCACAATGGCGCTGCATGTTCAATGGGACCTTCCTAATGGTCTGCGAGACGTGGCGAAAGTGCAAAAGCTGGCGGAGAAGTATGGTGTTCGTCCCGGCTCGGTCAATCCCAATGTATTTCAAGATCAGGAATATAAGTATGGATCCATTGGCAATCCCGATCTGGAGGTCAGGCGCAAGGCGTTGGATCACATCCTTGAATGCGTCGCCGTCGCCGATGCCCTCGGCAGCCGGGACATCTCTCCCTGGTTCGCCGACGGCTCGAATTATCCCGGCACACAAAGTATTCGCAAAAGAATCAGGTGGTTCGAAGAAGGACTCAAAGAGGTGCATGCTGCATTGCGTCCTGGTCAACGACTTCTCGTGGAATACAAGCCTTTTGAGCCGGCTTTCTATCACACCGATATTGCAGACTGGGGAATGGCGTTGGTTCTTGCGAAGGCTGCGGGACCACAAGCTCTGGTTCTGGTGGACACCGGCCACCACTATCAATCTCAAAATATCGAGCAGATCGTTGCCTGGCTTTTAGAACAAGAAATGCTGGGTGGTTTTCACTTCAACGATCGCCGTTACGCCGACGATGATCTGACGCTGGGCTCGATCGATCCATACCAGGTCTTTCGTATATTCCACGAGCTCCTCGTCCACGAACGGGAAACCGGCGCCGCTCCGGAAGTTGCCTTCATGATCGATCAGAGCCATAACTTGAAGGGCAAGATTGAAGCTATGATTCAGACCGTCTGCACAGCTCAGGAGCTTTACGCGAAAGCGACTCTTGTGGATCGGGAGCGCTTAGCCCAGCTTCAGGATGTCTGCTCGCTCGTCGAAGCCGAGGAGTGTTTTCGAAGCGCGTTCTGGCAGGATGTGCGACCGCAGATTCGCGATTGGCGCCGAGCACATGGGCTGCCTGAAGATCCGCTTCAGGCATTTCTCGGGAGCGGATACCTGGAGCGAGCTACACGAGAACGTCGCGATCGGAACGTTGGTGCGGTCGCTTCATACGCGTAAATGCGAAAGTTGCAGCTCGTTTCTGCTCTCTTAAACTAAGAACGACAGCTACTGATGCGCTCAGCATACCGCCACTGCAGCCTCCTTCTTATCATATTTCAGCTTTTCAGCGGTGAGACGCTCGCCGGAAACACTGCCGCCGCTGACGCGGACGTTTCTTTGGCTGAATTGCAGCAACACTTCAAAGATCCACCCGATGATTCGCGCATCATGATGCGGTGGTGGTGGTTTGGTCCTGCAGTACAGAAACGGGAACTAGAACGTGAACTGCGCACCATGAAAGAAGGAGGCACAGGCGGCGTTGAAATCCAACCCGTCTATCCGTTGGCACTTGACGATCCAGATCACGGAATAAAAAACCTGCCGTATCTCTCCGATGAATTTATCGACATGCTTCGCTTCGCTTCGGAAAAAGCTTGGGAACTCGGGCTGCGTCTCGACTTAACCCTGGGCAGCGGCTGGCCCTATGGCGGCCCGCAAGTCCCGATCACCGAAGCAGCCGGGTGCTTGCGAATAGTACGAATCAATGTCGATCAAGGAGTACAAACAATTCCTTTGCCAGACGTCGTAAACGGCGAAACCTTTATCGCGGCTTTTCTCCATCAGTCTTCCGCAGAGTCATCAAGCACTCATTGGACAAAGGTCAACGATATCCGCGAAGGTATGATTTCCTTGCCGCAATGGCATAAAGGAAAGCGCGACCTCTTAATCTTCATCGCGAGCCGCACCGGGATGATGGTGAAGCGTGCAGCCGTAGGAGCAGAGGGATTTGTCGTGGATCACTACGACAAAAATGCTGTTCAGCATTATCTGCGCAATATCGGAGACCGGCTCATGCAGGCCTTTGGCGACAGACCGCCCTATGCAGTGTTTTGCGACAGCCTCGAAGTTTACAAGTCAGACTGGACCTCAGATTTTCTCGATGAGTTCCACAAGCGTCGCGGATACGATCTTCTTCCTTATCTTCCTGCCCTGGTGGATGACGCAGAGCCAAAATCAACGGAGATTCGCCACGATTGGGGACAGACGCTCACAGAACTCTTCAATGAGAGCTTTGCATCGACTGTTCACGATTGGGCGCGCCAGAATCACACCAAGTTGCGCATGCAGGCTTATGGGATTCCACCCGCGGAACTCTCCAGCAGCGCGCTTGCTGATTTACCAGAAGGGGAAGGAGCGGCGTGGCGGGAGCTTGCGGCCACCAGGTGGGCGTCATCTGCGAGTCACATCTATGGTGTTCCGGTTACTTCTTCTGAGACCTGGACGTGGCTGCATTCACCTGTCTTCCGGGCGACTCCACTGGATATGAAAGCCGAAGCCGACCGCCATTTTCTGCAAGGGATCAACCAGCTCATAGGACATGGCTGGCCGTACACGTCCGAGAATGTTGACTACCCCGGCTGGCGATTCTATGCCGCCGCCGTCTTCGACGAGAAAAATCCGTGGTGGGTTGTCATGCCGGATATCACCAAGTATCTGCAGCGGACGAGCTACATGCTTCGTCAGGGGCAACCGGCGAATGATATTGCGGTGTATCTGCCAACAGACGATGCCTGGGCGCACTTCCGAGCTGGCAACGTCGATCTGTTTGAGACGCTGAAAGCCCAAGTTGGGACAGCCGTTATTTCCGGCATTCTCGCAGCAGGGTTCGACTTCGATTTCTTTGACGATGATGCCGCGCGGCAGGTTGGAAGAGTCGAGGGCCACAGCCTTGTGCTCGGCTCGAACCATTATCGCGCGGTAGTTTTGCCCGCCGTGGAACGCATTCCGCTGGAAACCTGCCGGAAGCTTGAGGAATTCGCCGCGAATGGGGGCATCCTCATCGCGACAAAGCGCGTTCCCGAACTAGTACCAGGCTTTCGCGCCGGCGATGCGGAGCAGAGTCAACTGCGAAAGATTACTCAGCTCTTTCAAGGCCCCAATGCTTCGGCATTCCTGGTTGAGAATGAAGCGCAGCTTGGAGCTAAATTGTCCAACCTTGTGGCCCCCGATGTGTCGCTATCACCGGGCGTTCCGGACATCGGCTTTATACATCGCAAGCTCCCACAGGGAGAAATCTACTTTCTGGCTAATACCGGCAACACACGGCATGCCACCGTCGCCACATTCAGAGTGGCGCGACTGCAACCCGAATGGTGGGACCCCATTTCGGGAATGGTATCGGCGGCGCTAGTGAAACAGCGAACTTCCGCGGCAATCAGCCTGGATCTAGATCTCGAACCCTATGCGTCGCGCATTCTCGTATTTTTGCCGCGCAGCTTAGCGCCGGATGTTCATACCACAGTAGCTAGCAAAGCAATTGATATTAGTCGAGGGTGGCGTGTACTTTCCCCGACAAACAAGCGCTGGTAATGGATGAGCTACGCTCATGGACTGCTAGCAATGACACGCGATACTTCTCCGGTCGCGCATCGTACGAAAAAACTATCTCCATCCCTTCGACCTCGGTCGCGTCGGGAAGCTCATTGCTACTCGATTTTGGCGAAGGTAAGCCGATTCCCTCACACGAGCTTAAGGCAGGTATGCAGGCCTGGCTCGACGCACCGGTTCGAGAAGCGGCTGTCGTTTACGTCAACGGTAAACGGGCCGGCTCTCTGTGGTGTCCGCCTTATTCGTTGGACATTACCAAACTTCTACACCCGGGCGAGAACAACTTGAAAATTGAAGTAGCAAACCTCGCCCTGAATTACGTGGCCGGGAGAGCCCTACCTGACTACCATCTTCTTAATCTTCGTTACGGCATGCGCTTTGAAGCGCAAGACATGGACAAAGTGCAGGCAATTCCCGCAGGCTTGTTTGGTCCCATCCGGCTCATAGGCTTCGACTCCCTTGGCAAAAAGCGAGTCCTGCGTGCACTGGTCAAACATACTTCCCAGTGACTATCCATAGATGCCCTCGAGCATGCTGAACTTGCATCAAGGGTTGTGAGTTTCCCTTGATGCGGCAAATCCGTTCGCCAACTACCAGCGAATCAGATCGTCGGGATCGTCTACAAGAACGACTTCATACTTCTCCAACATTGGCAGCAAAACGCTTTCCAGTTCGCGCTTCCAGAGTTCGCCTTCGTAAAACTTGGCTTTCATCGGTTCGCGTGAAGCGAGGTCGGGAAAGCCGCGCATGAAGAAGAAGGTGTCTGGGTCTTCAACCGAGAGGAACGGACCAAGAATTTTCATTCCGATTTCTGCATGTGCCGGAATGGACTTTGTCCGGAATATCTCCAGGAATTGCGAGCGACATCCGGGCTTAGTCTTATAGGTCCGCATCTCTACGATCATCGGAATGTCCTTTTGCGCTCTGTTTTCTGCCGAGGCTCAGAGCTTGCCGAATCGTGCTGCGGGATCGCGATGCCATTTCAAAGCCGATCCAAATGGGCGGCGCTCACGATCCGCGATCCTATGATCCGGCTCCTAACCACACGGGTGCCGTGCTGATTTGCAACGTCGCACTGCCCGGAGAAAGAATCGTATGTTGTCCAAGATCATCAATCATTAGCGCGGGGTTCCAGCCTTGAGGAACAGCAAACGTGGCCGTTCCGTTCTGGTTCCAGACCACATGTGAAGTGACTGATGCTTGGGTTAAGGCGCAGGTCCAGGTGCCGCTTGAGTCTGAGGAGCACTGGGGAGGGCTGGAATTGAGCATCCATCCTCTGACGATGGCAAATGCTTGCGCCGACGGACGCAAACTTCCATCCGTGTTGGTCAGTTGCAGTGTGACCCAATCGCGATCATCCCAGGCATACCAATAAAAGCGGCTTACTCCCGCACTGCCCGCGAGCAAGTAGGAGCGGACTACGAAAGAAGCTTCATCTGCCTGAGTAAAGGTTGACGGCGAGTGCCAGCCAGTTTCTGTATCCCAAACCGGCTTTGAGGACTGACTGTGCTGGGCCATGATGGCCTTCACTTGTGTGAGCAACGCCAGCATGTTCTCCGGCGGATTGGGGTGGACATAGAGGTGGTACGCAATCACGTCGGCGACATTACCACCACCGATTCCGAGATACTGGTCAAGCCACGATAACCCACCTTGCTCGGTGGCGGCAGGAGACAGCACGGTTACGCTTGGATCTACTTGCTTGAGGATCTTATAAGCCTCAGTTGCGAGCTCGAGCATCTTCGCCGGGGTTCCGGAAAAGAAGGTCGGATCATTAGGTTCATTCCAGATCTCGTAGTTGTGAATGCGCCCCTTGTACCGCGTTGCAACCGCCTGCACGAAATCGCGCCAGTCCTGAATGTTGCCAGGTTCAGCGGCGTTACCCGGTTGGTAGGCAGAGGGCTCAGTCGGCCGTGCGGAGGCCCATTGCGGGGAGAGTCCGAGAACCATTGAAACATCAACGTTGTTTTGTGCGCATTTGGAGATGATGGCATCGAGGTTGACAAAATTCCATTGTCCCGGGGCCGGTTCCAGACTGGGCCAAGTGACCCCGGCATCCCATAATCGCAGCGAGCCGAAGGATACTGAGGGCCAGTTCGAAATGTCGTGCACATGCATGCCGAAGTACTCTGCACTTACTGCGGTCGGAGAAACAGGAGTGGGGATCGGCGTTGGGGTAGGTGTTTGCGGAGAGGACGGGGAAGTTGTTGTGGTGGTCCCGGTCTTATGCGTCGCGCCGCATCCGATGATCAGCGCGAAGATGAACAAAACAAACATAATGCCTGTCAAAAACTGGTATTTGCGCATCCACTCAGACTGAATGGGTCATGCGCGCAAAAGAATAGGCGGAAAGCCTCAGGGTAATGTTACTTTTGAACTAAGGCCGATAGTTAAAAAGGACTAAGACTAGGGATTAAGGTGCAAATAGAAAAAGCCACCAAAGGTGGCTTTTTCATAATTTCTGGTGCGGGCGGCGGGTTAGCCGATGAGCATACTCGATTCCGGCACATTCCCGCGGGTATCGAAGCTCCTGATGCGTGTCCACTGCATCGCAACCAGTGCAACATAAGCTGGATTCAGCAAGGCATAGCGCCGCCACAGTCGCTTTGGCTCCATGCATAGGCGAAAAAACCATTCCATTCCGATTCTCTGCAGCCTCGACGGGGCTTGACGCAGTTCTCCGGCAATGAAAGGAAACGCGGCGCCCACTGCCAAAATGGGCATGCTTATACGATCCCGGAATTCATAGGCCCAGGTTTCCTGGCGTGGACAGCCAAGTCCCGCAAAGACGATGGTTGCACCGGATTGGCGAATCCGCGTGCTCAATGCGTCAGCTTCCGGCGGCGTGAGGCGTCGAAACTTGGAGGACTCCATGCCGGCGATCTGAAGTTTGGGGAAGCGGCGCAACAGATTGTGTCGCATCCGTTCGAGCACCGGCTGCGTGCTGCCATAAAAGAAGACCGGCGCCTGCTCTTCTTCTGCGCGCGCGCAAACTCGAAGCGTGAGTTCGGGACCGTAGACGCGCTCTTCGAGTCGTGTGCCATACATCAGGTTGATGGCCCATCGCACCGGCTGTCCGTCGGGCACGATTAGATCAAACCGGTTCAGCCGGTAGCGATGTGTGGGATCGAGCACGCCGGTCATGACGCCGTGAACGGCGAGCGCCGACACCGCTGCGCCTCGCCGCGCAGCGGCCGCATCCACGATGCGCAGCACCGCGGCTTCGTAGTCGACAGCATCAACCAGAATGCCCAGGAGATTGTGTTTCCCTAGATTGATCACACGTTCTTCCAAATAATTGGAGCTTGGAGGGAGAGGGTCGCTGACAAGAAAACGGAGAGATCAGTATCGACGCAGCCACGGCTAAGCGGCACGCAGGACGGGAACGCGCTCCACACTCGATTCGTAGATCTCCTCGAGGATCCGGCTCACGTCGTACTGTTGTTCCCAATCGGGAAAGTGGAACTGGAAGCGCGAGCAGTCGCTGATCCACCATTGATGATCGCCCTTGCGCGGTGTCTCCACATATTCCCAATCTAACTTCTCGCCTGAGATCCGCTCGCACATTTCAATGGCCTCGAGCATGGAGCAATTGCTGAAGCGTCCGCCGCCCATGTTGTAAACCTCTCCAATGCGCGGAGCGCGATAGAACTCGTCGAAAGCCTGAATCAGGTCGGCGCTATGAATGTTGTCACGCACTTGTTTGCCCTTATAACCGAATATCTTGTAGGGATGACCGGTGACGACGCATTTCATCAGGTAAGAGAGGAAACCGTGCAACTGTGCTCCGGAGTGATTTGGTCCCGTGAGGCAACCGCCGCGGAAACATGCTGTCTTCATTCCAAAATATTTGCCGTATTCCTGGACGAGCATGTCCGCTGCAAGCTTGGAGACGCCGAAGAGGCTATGCAGTGTGTGATCCACTGACATGGTTTCCGAAATCCCGTTTCGGTATTCATGCGAAGGATCAATTTCCCAGCGCGAATCTAGTTCGATGAGCGGCAGGAAATTGGGCGTGTCGCCATAGACTTTGTTCGTCGACATGTAAATGAACACCGCCTCAGGACAATAACGGCGCGTGGCTTCCAGCAGCACAGACGTTCCGTTCGTGTTCACTGCGAGCTCGGTAAAAGGATCGGTCGCCGCCCAGTCGTGGGAAGGCTGCGCTGCCGCGTGAATAACGAGATCTATGTCGTTGCCGGCCCGTCGAAAGATCCCGAAGATCTCGTCGGTGTTGCGTATATCGACTTCGCGATGGATATAGCAGCGGTGCTGGCTTTCGAGGCGCTCGCGAACCCAACGTGTCGAAGCGTCGGCGCCGAAGAAGTAGCTGCGCATGTCGTTGTCGATACCAATTACATCCCATCCACGCGAGGCGTAGTAGGCCGCCGCCTCGGATCCGACCAGACCGGCAGAGCCGGTGATGATAGCTAGACTCATTTGTTTCTCCTAATCTCCTGAACGAGGAATAAATTTCGAAAAAAAATTGTTAGGCAACAGCAGGAACAGGCAGCGAAACCGGCAGCCTGCGAGCGCTCAACACGCCCGCGTAGATCCCCATCAGTGCCTGATAATTTGCTTCGGCCGTGTACTTGCGCTCGAACTCCTGCCGGGCGTTGTCGCCACAGCGCTCGAGCAGCTCCTGATCGCTCCATAGCTTGCGTATGCAGCGCGCCAGGTCATCGGGGTCCGTCGGTCGAAAACGTAGTCCAGTGTGCCCGTCTTCGACAAGCTCGCGCATGGCGCCATGGTCCGATGCTATTACAGGTATGCCGCAGGCATAGGCCTCGACGATTCCCATTCCGAAACTTTCGTAAGTGATGCTGGGAAAAATGAGAAGCCGTGCGCGCTGCAGATGCTCGAGGGCCTCAGTTCGGGACAGGTATCCCGTGAACTGCACGTTCAGCTTCTTCTCGCGGCATAAGACTTCGAGTTCGACGCGCTCCGGGCCGTCGCCGACGATCTTCAATGGGACATCATCGAGCTGTTCCCAGGCCTTGAGCATTTCGTTCACTCCCTTTTCAGGAGAGAGCCGTCCCACAAAGACAGCGTATTGGTCGCGCCGAGTGGCGACACCGGGATCGGGATCGACGAAATGCGGTTTCACTACAATCCGCTCAGCGGGCAATCCTGCCGAGATCAACTTCTCGCGTAGGAAATGGCTGGGCGCAATGTATCGATCGATGGCGTGTGTCCAGGTTCCGCGATGCCAGTTGTAAGCAACCGTAGAGACGGCAACGCCTGTGGCCAGACGCGAGGAGCGATAACAGGCATTCGCGATCGCATGCCACTTATTTCCGCTGGCACATTTCTCGCAGGGGCGGCCATCGCGATAAAAAGCACTGTTAGCACACAGGAGGCGGTAATTGTGTACGGTATACACCACGGGAATTCGGGCATCCTGGCAAGCGGAGAAAACAGAAGGCGACATGGCCAGAAACGTGTTATGCACATGCACGACATCGGGAGAGACTCGCCGCAAGACTTCTGAAAATTGCGAGTAGGTTGCTCGAGACCAAACCGATGCCGCCGCCCCAAGCACGCGAGGAATAAGGTTTTCCGACTGCAGTTCATCGTTGCTGCGTTCGTAGCTGAATGCCTCATGACCGTGCTGCTGAAGCAGCGATGTCTCCTGGGCAAAGACCACGTCTTCGCCACCGGGATGATGATAATAATTATGAGCTGTGAGTATTCTCATTCTGGTGCTGGGACCGATTCAGGCAATCTGGGGAAGACAGAGAGAGTTCGAAGGAAGGGTGTCGACCGCGCGCACATAACGTACCTCTGGGCGCCCGGCAATGTAATCCAGGATCTGCTTGAGCTCCGTCCAGAGGCCATGCTCCTCGATCTCCCATGAGTGACCATAGAGGTGCCAGACGCCGCCTTCGCGGAGTACACGATCAAAGAGTCGGCATCCGAGTTCAACCCACGAGCTGCAATTGCGGAGTGCCACGCAGTAACCGACCAGGTCGCGAACTCCGCCGCGCCGCAAAAGGTTCCTCAGATAAGCAGAGGGAGCATGGCGGTAGGCTTGCAGCGTTGTGGGAACATGCAGGCGGTCGAAGTTGGGGCGGGTACACAGCATGCGAATGGTTCGAGCGCCGTCATATCCTGCCCGTTCAACTTCGCTGACTATCTCAGGGTTGTATCCGCCGATGGGATAGCAGAACAAGCTCACGCGGCGCCCGATGAGCTGTTCGAGTTCCGATTTGGAATCCGCGATCTCCCAACGCAGCTCCGCTCGCGGTATGGCGAGCAGGTTGCGGTGGAGCATGCCATGGCTGCCGATCTCGAAGCCTCCTGCCGAAAGGCTTTGCAAGTCGCCGGCACTCAGGCGCGAATGCCTCGGATTCCAGAGTGGAACGAAAAACGTCCCTGTCATTCCGCGGTCGGCGAGCATCTCCGCGATGCGGAGATCCAGAGGATGTCCGTCATCCCAGCTTGTAGTTACCAGCGTCTGTGGCACGATTATCTACGCCTCAACCGGGGAACAATGCATTCCCGCAGAGAGTACCTCGCGGGGCTCCGGCACAGCAGACCTGCGCAGTCCGTCGCTCAACACCAGCATCGCTTGGAAGGCCACGAACGTACAGGAAGGTCGTCCTCCGAACGTAGGTTCGACGAAGCCATTCAGCAGCAGAAAACCGTAAAGCGCACAGCAGCCTGAGGCAAGGGTGCGCGCTCGAGGGTCGTCGCTCTTGCGGAGCAAGCGCCAGAGGTTGCGAACGATGCAGGCGTTCATCGCCAGCACCAGCAGCAGGCCGAGGCAGCCGTTGTTGTAAAGCACCTCAAGGAAGGCATTGTGCAGCTGACCGGCATCCCAGTCGAGATCAACGGCTTCGGCGATGAACTTCGAGGAGACAAAGCCGTGTCCCAGAATGGGACGAGACTCGATCGAGGGTACCGCCAGCTCCCACAGCTCGGTTCTGCCGGTCAGGGTGCCGACCCTCTCATGCTCTCCATAGTCCTGGAAATACGAGCCGATCGGTGTGAGCAACAACAGCATGGCAGCTGCGCCTGCCAGCAACAGCAGCCATCCGGCGCCAGCCTTGATGCGCTTCTGCAGCAGGAAGAACAGCAGGGTAGAAACTGCGCAGGAAACAATCGCAGCTTTTCCGACTGCCAGAAGCATGATCACGGCTGCAGCGATTGCCACCAGCATCCTGACCCGCCGCCGGTCCAACGCATGCAAGGTGAGTCCTAGAATCACCAGCAGACCGGCGTGCAGAGACAGATCCACGGGATGTATGTTGGTATTGAGACGAAACTCCGGCGGCTGATCGCCCATGAACCCGCGCCACCCGAAGATGCTGGCCGGATGCGTAAGCGTGCTGGCGACGGGTGCGAATACCAGAAATAGGTAACCCCAATATAAAGACTTCCAGAAGAGTACTGGGTTGAGCCCTTTATTCAACCCCTCGGCGCATGCGAGGAGAATCATCACTACCACCAGCAGCTTAAAAGCCCATGCCAATGCAAACAGAGGGGCGGGAGAGTAGGCACACGAGACAATTGCGACAAGGGCGAAGATCAGCAGCCATTTGCTCTGTCCTTTGAGGACGTGTGCTGAAAGTCCATGCCGTGCCACTATGGTGCAGAGGGTTATAAACAAGATTAGCCAGACAAAAACTTCGCTGTAGGCGGCAGCCGCGAAGCTGCCCGCAAGGTTCAATTCCGAGCTCCCTTTGCGGACGAACAGCTGCTCCGAGATGATGAGGAACCACCAGCAGTAAATTGCCAGCAGAAATGCGAGGTTCTGGTCATATTTCGCACGGCCGTAGCAGCCCATAAGACCGATACAGAAGCCGATTCCGACGACCGTGGTAAAGACTATTGAGCCGGAAAGCAAGGACCCTGGCAGCAAAGCAAGCAGACACAGTGTCAGCGCGGCGAAGACGATGAACGCTGCCGGTTTGCGGAGAGGAAGCTGCGTCCAGCGCCGACTCCCTACCTTTTCCGCTTCGCGTATTCGAGACACAACGATTTCAGACATAGTCTTTAGAGAGTGGAGATAAAAGATGTTTTCTCAGATATGTGCAACTTACGTGGATCGTCCCAAAGCCTGGGCGCGCGGAGAGGCTAAAATGCCGATGCTTCGCTGGCTAAGACCTGATCGCCGGCTGTGAGATTCCCCTTTTGGTCCTCACCGCTTCGCTTCATCATCAGCAGCGATGTGATTACAGCGATGACGTTGGCGACGATAAACCCAAACATCACGCCGTCGACCCCCCACCGCCACGCTGCCGGAATTCCGACCAGCAGGCTTATCACGCCAGAGATCCCGTAGGCATAAAAAACCGAAGCTGGCGAACGCATGGCGCGCAGGCCGATTACGATCGCTGCCTCGAGTGCATTAATGGTGGAGGAAAAAGCCAGCCAGGGCAGGAGACGCGTGAGCGAGGAGTACTTTCCGGCATAGAGAATCTGAAAAACCCGCGCGCCAAACATCAGCGTCACCCCCCAATAGGCAAGGCATCCGGCGGCGAAAAGCGCGCAGATCTTTAAAGCAAAGTTCCGTGCGCCTCTCGAGCCATGGGTCGCGTAGACTCTTGCCGCGAAGGGTAACAGTAGCAGTCCCATAGCGACAGTGAACCTCTGCAGCGGCAATGCCAGATTCAGCAGAGCGCGCACTTCTCCGGCCGCCGCAATGCCATCGGCGCCGGTAAGAACCGCGTAGTAGATATTTTGCGGAAGCCACATCGCCACTGCTCCAGCCAGTGCCCACCCTCCATAGTGCCAGTGTTCTCTGCACTCCTCGGGAAAAGCCGGATCGCGAGAATCGCGGCGAAACTCAGGGCGCAGTCGCCACAGCATCGCCAGGCTGGTAACAAGCGCGGCAGCTCCTATCACCACAAACGCGCTAAAGGCATTGAGTGCTCCCAGATACCTAACGATGAGCAATCCGCCGAATGTCACAGCTGTGTATACGACGGCACCGGCCGCTGCAGGAGCGGGAATATTTTCGAGGTAAAAGGCTCGACGCGCCATCCACAACAACATGACGAATGGCGAAGCCAGCGTCACTCCCCAGAGGCCTCCGCTCAACTGTTGCCAATGCTCAAGCCGCTGAACCAACACAGCCGATAGAGCCAGCGGTACCGTGATCGCTACTAACATGCCGTTCTGCATATGAAGGAGCGAGCCGTAATAGCGCTTGAGCCTTGCGCCGGAATAACCCGCTCCGAAGACGCTCATCGGTTCCAGCAGCACCGATTGCTGAAATTGCGAGAGCAATATAAAGATGGCAAAGGCAAGGGCGAAGGCGCCGTACTCCTGAGGCGACGACCAGCGTGCCAGGAGAATATTGACGAGGAAATTTGAGCCGGAGATAAATGCCTGGTCGATGACGGCGATTGAGCCTTTGCCGGCCCACGCTTTTAGCTTTCCCGTTTCAAAATCAAACATCAAATCGAACCTCAGAGCAGGGCAGGCGCGGGTCAGCCGCCACGGAGAAAGTTGACATAGAAAATGCGGCGCTTCCAGAGCTCAGGCGGCTTCGACCGTGTCGGCACCTACTGATTGCTCTTTCCCAAGATGGAACGATGAATTGAGAAGTTTTGCTTTCAGGTGCTCAGCAAGCCGCTCCGCAGCCGAAAGCAGAACGTTCATTATCCGGGCCAGCACGGGAAGCACATCATCCGCTGCCCAATACGCGGTCTCGCGAACTCCGCGAAAAGAGCTGAGCCACGTTGGGATGGTCAACTGGCCGTCCCACCAATAGCGAAACGAAGAGTTGAGATCGCGGTCCTCGACCAGCCACTTGCGTCCTTTGGAGAGTTGCGCCGGCGGAACCGGCTGCCCGGTCATATCGAGATAAAACGCTCGGGCGACGTCCAATCCATTGCCTCCGACAAACAAGCGGAAGGTGGCTCCAATTCTGGGATTGACGTCCAGAACCTTGTAGCGTCCGTCGCGAGCGTCGTAACGGTATCCGATGTCGAGGATCCCGCGATATCCGACGGCTTTCATAAAGCGCCGGGTTTGCTCCGCTACCACCTCGTTGGGCAAACACACACCCAGGCTGGTATAGCCGGTATATGCGGGGCACTGGCGAATTTTCTTTCCCGTGAAGCCGACGAGGCATTCCGACTCGGCGTTGAAATACCCGTTAAACATCCAAATGCTGTCGTCGCCTCCGGGAATATATTCCTGAAGCATGAGGTTGGGGGCGTCTGGCTCCTCAACGCGGTCATACAAGGCCAGCAGCTCGCCGGCTGAGCGAACGATGAACATCTTCTTGCCGGTCCGTTCGCATAGCCGCGTGCCATCGATTCCCTTCAGCATCACCGGGAATACAGCCGAGCGAACAAACTCCTCAACGTCGCTCCGATTCTGCGGGAACAAAGTATTCGGGGCAGGAACGTCCAGACGCTTGGCCAGCAGGTGCATCTCCTTCTTGCTGCACAGCGAGTCAACGAGCCCCTCGGGCTGATCCGGAAACCTGAACCACTGCCGCAGGCAAGCCGCGTGCTTTGCCACAAAGATGGCCGCGTAGTCGGTCGTCGGAACCAGGAGCGGATGTCCGCCTACCTGCTTGCTTACTTCAGCCAGGTAGTCGAGCGATTCACCCGCCGGTTTTTCATCGATGCTCCACAGAAAGCGTCCCCGGTTGTAGCGTGAATGGAAGACCGGAGCCGACTTCGCGCCCTCGACTGTGTACACCGCCACGCCCAGCCTGCCGAGGCTGCGCGCTATGCCCAGCGCGCAATAAGCGATCGAGCGCAGAGCAACTACCGGGACCGAGTTGTTTCTTATTACCATCATGCTTCGGCTTGTGTCCTCACAGGAATGGAATCGCTTAACATCGTTGCCCGTCTCCTTGTTGTCTTCCCCCGCATGGAAAAGAGCTTCTTGAAAGCTCGTTTACTGAGTTCAGCAACGTCTTCTGCGAGCCGGACGATAAGCGGCACCAGGTCATCGGCTGCGAAATAAGCGCTCTCCTCGATATTGCGAAGAGAGCTTACCCAGTCTCTAAATTTCAGCTTTCCCGATCTGAAATAACGCAAGCAGGAGACGAAATCGAGATCGCCTACGATCCACTTCCGGCCGTCGGCTGCTGATGAGGCGGGCACATGCTGTCCAGTCATGTCGAGGTAGTAAGCGCGAGCCGGGTCAATACCGTTGGCTGCAGTGAAGAGTGGAAATGACGCCCCCAGGCGTGGATTCACGTCGAGCATCTTGTATTCCCGCGTGCGCGGATCGTAGCGGAAGTCGATATCCACCAGACCGCAATAGCGCAGAGCACTGAGAAAGTGGATGGCTGATTCCCTTACCATTTGGTTCTCCAGGCAGACGCCCAGGCAGGCATAGCCTCCGAACGCTGGACATTGACGCAACTTTTTGCCGGTAAAGGCAACCAGGCACTCTGAATCCTCGTTGAAGTAGCCATTAAACATCCAGACAGAATCGTCTTCCCCGTAGATGTACTCCTGCAGCATCAGATTCGGAGTCTCAGCCTCCTCGGTGCAGTCGTAAACATTCAGGAGTTCATCGGAGGAGTTCACGATGAACAATTTCTTCCCGCAGCGCGCAAAGAGCCGGGTTCCGTCTATCGCTTTCACCACAATGGGAAATTTGGCATTTTTGACAAAAGCGAGCACCTCCTGGCGACTAGCTGGGAATATTGTTTCGGCCGTGGCGACTCCATTCTGTTTGGCGAGAAAATGCATTTCCCGCTTGCTGTAAAGCTGGCGCAAAAGCTGCGCGGACTGCCGGGGAAAGATGAAGCTGCGGCGCAGGCGCTCATAGTGGTCGGCCATGAATATTGCAGCGTAGTCCGTGCTCGGGATGAGCACGGGAGAAACTCCGATTTCACTCGATAAAGACTCCAGCCGCTGCAAAGCCTCTCCCGCTGGGGCAGTCTCCACATCCAGCTTCAGCCAGCCGCGGCTGTAGCGCGAGTAAACCGCAGGAATCCACGCCCGCGCTTCCACCGTATAGACATCTACATCTTCTCTTCCGAGGCTGCGAACGAGCGCCAAGCCGCCGTGAGCCACTGATTTCAAGATCACAGTTGGAGTTGCTGGGTTGCGGATGGGCATTTACGCTACCTTGGTGATTATTGGAGCCGACCTGGTAGTGTCGATCGCAGTGACGCTGCTCCGGCCAAGCTCGATCACCTCACCGGCATCCATCACATAGGCGAACCGCAAGTCATCGACGTGGGCAAGGATGTAATCCAGATCCTGGAGCTGGTCGGTGCGGCGCAGGTAATCGACGCTCTTGCTCGAAATGAATGCGCTCGCCGGAGCACCGCTCCATTTAGAAATCATCTCCGCCGTGCTGCGGTCTTTGGGCAGGTATCCGTGCTGGAGGAGAATTTCACCGATCCAGGCGCAGCACATCTGGTCCTCTTCGCGAAATTCGCCACGGCTGCCCGCGCCGATAATGGCAATACGCTCATGCTTGCCCACAAGCTCGTGCGCAGCCGCGCGGAAATTCTGCAGAGATGCCAGATAAGTGACGGCTCTCGATTTCGCGTCCGCAATCAACTTCGTTCCATTCGAGGAAAGCAGCACGATAGGACGGTGCCTGTCTGTGCGAGCCTCGAGTTCAGCCGGGCTGTTGTTCATTTCAAACCAGTCCGGCATCTCTCCAGCCAGCTCACCCATGAGCAGAGGATTCGGGCATCGCGCCGCCGCTTGCTGTGCCGCCTCAAGCGATGACACGGGAAAGCAACGCCAGCCATTGGCGGCTGCAGTAATGGCTACTGTGGTCGCACGAATCACATCGATAGCGACGACAGCATACTCAGTGCCGCAGTTCAACCCGTTTTCCGCGAAGCAATCGATAAGGAAAGTTGGCTTCATAGGCTCACCATTTCCAGTTCCGCAGCCGAATGCTTACGGGGCCGCAGATGTTCTTTGGCAAAGGCATCGGAATGTAAGCCTCGACGATAGATTTCAACACGCAGCAACTCTTCCAGACGCACGTTGCAGAGATGTACTTCGCGTCCAAAGTGATCCAGGAGAGCGAACTGGCTGGCTTTGTTGGGCGCCTCGAACATGACGACCTCGTGGCCAAAGGCACGGACGAAGCGATCTGCGTATACCGGATTGAAACGTCCCTGGAGATCGAACAGTCCAACTCCGCAGGCGCTCTCACGCGCTTCGATGACGAGTTGCAAAGCTCCCGCATCCAGCCACCGTCGTCCCTGCTCGATCAGAGCATCTACCGTATCGTCATCGAAGGCGCCGGTATGTTTTTTCCCCAATTCGAACTGGACCTCAAGTCCGAGCTCATTGGCCATTCGCACTATCTCTCGCGGGTGCAGATCAGGATCGGTAAAACCTTCTCCGCACTCGATCCGAGTCACACCGATATCCGCGCAGAGATCCAGATTTGCCGGCAATTCGCCCTGGGCAACGGCTACCTCAAACGGGCCGCCTCCCGTGACGGTTGGAACTCCATGGCGTTTGGCCGCGCTCAACTTGCGGCGAGTGGCGCTCTCGGCGGCGATCA
>DATLKS010000897.1:0-4969 GCA_035538255.1 Terriglobales bacterium | reverse complement strand
CAATCCCGGCGCGGTGTGCCCCCATCTCCGGTGCTACCACGGATCGCAAAATCGGGTCAATGAAAAAGGAATGGGCTTGCCCTTACAATTCCGACCAGGCCGGCTCGAGCATGAATGCGCCCTTGAACCAAGACACTGAGGTTCTCGTCGTCGGTGCAGGCCCCACGGGACTGGTACTGGCTCTGTGGCTCACGCGACTCGGTGTGCGCGTGAGGATCATCGACAAGACCTCGGAGCCCGGCACGACATCTCGCGCTCTTGCCGTTCAGGCGCGAACGCTCGAGTTCTACAACCAGATCGGTCTCGCCGACGCCGTCGTCAACGGTGGGCGCAAGGTAACTGCCGTAAATCTCTGGGTACATGGCAAGAGAACTGCGCGGGCTGTGTTCGGCGAGCTGGGCGAGGGTATAAGTCCGTTTCCTTATGCACTGATTTTTCCCCAGGACGAACACGAACGTCTGCTCATCGATCGGCTTGCCGAAGCCGGTGTCCACGTCGAGCGCCAGACAGAGCTCTTGAGCTTCGAGATGGCAAGCGATCATGTCACCGTGCGCCTGAAGCGCCAGGATGGCGAAGACGAGACCTGCGACGCAGCCTATCTCGCCGGATGCGACGGCGCTCACTCTGCCGTGCGCGAGGGGCTGGAGATCGGATTTCCGGGTGGAATCTACAGCCATCTTTTCTACGTGGCCGACGTAGAAGGCAGCGGCGCGGCAATGAATGGCGACATCCACGTCAGCCTGGAAAGGGCAGACTTTCTCGCAGTCTTTCCCTTGAAAGGTGAGGGGCGGGTGAGACTCGTGGGTACCGTCCGCGACGAAGCCGCACAGCAGCACGACAAATTGGAATGGACCGACGTCAGCAAAGGTGTGATCCAGTCCATGCGCATAAACATCGGGCGCATTAATTGGTTCTCCACTTATCGCGTGCACCATCGCGTGGCCAATCATTTTCGCAAAGGCCGCGCATTCCTGCTGGGTGACGCAGCACACATCCACAGCCCAGTCGGCGGGCAGGGCATGAATACGGGAATCGGTGACGCAGTGAACCTCGCGTGGAAGCTGGCAGACGTTCTGCGTGGCCGCGCGGATTCGTCCCTCCTCGACACCTATGAACCAGAACGAATTGCCTTTGCCCGGCGCCTGGTTGCCACAACTGATCAAGCCTTCACCGCAGTCACAAGTCCGACGCTGATTGCCCGCACGATTCGACTCGAACTCGTGCCTCTCCTGCTTCCCATGCTGTTCAACTTCAAGGCCGCCAGAAAATATCTGTTCCGAACGGTTTCACAAACGGCCGTGAATTATCGAGGAAGCCCTCTGAGCAAAGGACGCGCCGGAGCGGTTCACGGCGGCGACCGCCTGCCCTGGGTGAAGACAATCGTCACCGGCATCGAGCAGGACAACTTCGCACCGCTTACCTCGCTTGTCTGGCAGGTGAACGTATATGGCGAAGCAACATCCGAGGCCCAGCAATTCTGCAGTCAGCGAAACCTGCCGCTCCACGTCTTTCCCTGGCGTCCCGAAATGAACCACGCCGGCCTGCAGCGTAACGCCGTATATGTCGTGCGCCCCGACGGCTACATCGCCCTCGCCGAACCGGCAGGCGACACGACCGCGCTGAGCGCCTATCTGAACACCCGCAGGCTCCTGGCATAATCCCGCATACCGGCAGTGACGACCGGAGTAGGCCCGATTGGGTGAATCCGACGATCATCTGCAAGTCCCGCCGGTTGGCGGGACTCTCGATGCCCATCTCATCTGGCCGCTTGGCGTAGGGCCTTCAAGTACCGCCTCAAGCCGCATGAACACACTGACCTAACTACCAACCCAATCGGTGATCGTGTCATCCACCAAAAGTTCCCCAAGCTAGTCGTAGGCATAGAACTCAGCGTCATCCATTGGACTCACATCTCCATTGCGATGCTTGTAGAACTCGTCTAAGGCCGCACTCGATCCAATGAATTTATTCTTCATGAAGCCTTGAACTACCACTCGCAGCTTGTCACCTGCTGGCTGCACGATCGCTGAATCGTAGCGGTACGGGATTCAACTTCGATATGTTGTGTTGGCTCGTTGGCCAAGGCCATAATCTGTTCCCACGACAGAGACCTCAGCTTATCGCCATGCCCCTTCACGATATCTCGAAAAATCGCCAGCTGTTTAGGCACGGTTCGCATAGTCATCGGCCCCCTATTCCAATATCCTTCTTGGTAGCGGATGTGTGAATCCACTTTTCCTGTTCACATACGAACAGATTTTTTCGCCAGCGTACATCTCAGACAACGACAGTATTCGTGCAACTGACGCCAAGGCAGTATGGAATGAGTGGGTTGCCGCCGATGCGGAACGGCACGAAGAGTGCCCTACTCAACTTCAGCACCGCGTACCCACGGGCGCGCAGTAGAACGCAACTACAATGATTCGTGATTTAACTTATGGAATACGCACGCTGTGGCGCACTCCGGCGTTCACTCTGATTGCCGTTTTGACGATCGCGTTGGGCATTGCCGGCAACACGGCGATCTTCAGTGCAATCGACGAACAGGTATTGCGTAGCCTTCCCGTGCCGCACCCGGAGCAGTTGGTCGAGCTTCAGCCTACGGGCGCGCACGACAGCTTTCCTATTCCGACTTTTGAATATCTTCGCGACCACACCAAGAGTCTCGATGGCATGTTCGCATCAGACGATGGCCGCTCGAGCATCCTCATCAACGGCCAGTCCGACTTCGTTTGGAACATGTGCGTCTCCGGCAATTACGAGGCAGTGATGGGCGTTAGACCCATTCTGGGCCGGGGTCTCACCTCGGACGACGACAAGCTCGGCAGCTCTCCCGTTGCCGTGCTTGGCTATGGATATTGGAAGCGGAAGTTTGGCGGCTCTCCCTCGGTGATTGGAAGTTCGATCTTCGCCAAGGAAATGGCTTTGAAGATCGTCGGCGTATTTCCCGATATGGACCACTGGAGGGCCGACGTCTGGCTGCCGATGGCGCTGCATCCGGCACTGGCTTTGAAAGATCACACCACCGTGGCGATATTCGCACGTCTCCGGCCGGGACTCAACCCCTCCGCGATCGGAGCTGAACTGAGCGTCGCGTATCAGCAGGCACTCACCGATATCGAAGGACAGGCACTCACGCCGGCCAAACAGCGCGAGATTGCAGAGAGCAAGCTTCGGCTGGTCCCCATCGGCCGCGGCGGAAGCAGAAGTTTCTCTACAGAATTGCAGATCCTGGCAGCCGCCGTAGGATGCGTTCTCCTCATCGCGTGCGCCAACGTCGCTAACCTGTTGCTGGCGCGCGCGACGGCACGCAAACGCGAAATCGCAATACGGCTGGCGCTGGGAGGCAGCCGCGGGCGACTCGTCAGGCAGTTGCTCGCCGAAGGCCTTCTCCTGAGTCTTTGCGGCGGCAGCATCGGATTCCTTCTCGCCTGGTGGAGCTCGAATGCATCCAGCGTGGTTGTAGGCCATCGTGCGTTGGCGGTCTCGCCCAATCCGCGCGTCCTGGCATTCACCATCTTGTTGTCATTGTTTGTGACACTTCTCTTTGCGCTGGTTCCCGCGCTGCAGGCGACGGCTCTTGGGAAAAACGATCAGACCAACCTGAGCACCGCTAACACGGTCTCCGATCAGCGGTCACGCGCCCACCTGCGCAACTCGCTGCTGGTCGCGCAGATTGCGCTTTCGATGGTCTCGCTTGTCGGCGCTGGCTTGCTGCTGCGTACGTTGACGAAACTGCACGAGGAGGATATGGGCTTCGAGCGCGACCATGTTCTGGTCACGTGGATATTCCCAACACTGGCCGGCTATGAAGGGGAGAAAGAGACAGCTCTCTACTGGGACCTGCTCGAGCACCTGAACGCGATTCCCGGCGTAAGCTCGGCGAGCATGTCGAGAATGCAGCTTCTGGCCGGTGGATACTGGGGTTGCAAGCTGACGGCCCAATCTACAAGCACGTCGGCACAGCTCGACGCATCGTGCAACTCTATCGCGCCAAAGTTTTTTGAGACGATGGGCATTCCGCTCCTGGTCGGACGCGACTTCTCCTACTCCGACAATCGCACCTCACCGAAAGTGGCCATCATCAGCGAGAGCACGGCGCGCGATTACTTTTCCGGCGAAAATCCCATCGGCAAAGAGCTGGCCTTGAGTGATGAGACCTTCAAGGATCGTCTGCAGATCGTCGGCGTAGTGAGGGACATTCACACGAGCCTCCGCGACGAGCAGAGGCATCACTCGCCTCGCGCAGTTTTCATACCCTTCGTGCAGGCTCCCGAAGAGATGGGCGGACAGGCAGTGCTGGCGATCCGCACGCCAGGCAATCCCAACGACATAATGACCGCCGTGCGGCACCAGGTGGCAGCAGTGGCCCCGGCGCTGCCACTCGTCGGTATGCAAACTCAGCAGGAAGTGATGGAGCAAAGCGTCGGTAACGATCGCACCATGGCTGTCCTCACCAGCTCATTCGGCGCCCTGGCCCTGACACTCACAGCCGTCGGACTCTACGGATCGATCGCCTACAGTGTGGCGCGCCGCACGCGGGAGATTGGGATTCGCATGGCTCTGGGCTCTTCCCGGGAGGCGGTGGTGACAAAACTTGTGCGCGAAGCCGGCCAAGTGATTGCCCAGGGCTTGCTGCTCGGACTGCTCGGCAGCTTCGTCCTGAGCCGCGCGATAGCGAGCCAACTTTACGGCGTGAGCTCCTACGATCCGCGCACATTCGCCATGGTGGCCGCGCTGATGGTCGTAGTTGCCCTGGCAGCCGCCTACGTACCGGCAAGACACGCCATGTCGGTTGATCCGATCGTGGCTCTCAGATATGAATAGTCGGTAGTCGCGGTGTTCAAGAACTTCGTGTTCAGCGAATCTCGCGGAAGTCGTTTGGAGTTCCGCGCTGACGCATTCAATGCCTGCAACCGCGCGCAGTTCAGGAATGTCAGGACCCGCGATACTTCCAGTACCTTTGGGC
>DATLKS010000896.1:0-2607 GCA_035538255.1 Terriglobales bacterium | reverse complement strand
AGACGCCGTATCAGGCTGATTACAAATTCCTTACGACCATAGCCGCGAAGACGCCGCGCTCCAGGGATAGGAACATCTTTGCATACAAGGGGCAACTGACCGCCTACGGCAGCCTCAACGGCGTCATTTTCCTTGCAAAGGCTTGCCACATAATTCAAGCGAATGCTACTCTGCGCCCGTGCAGCGCCCAAAACTAGACCCGAATCACTCACCCACCCTGTTCGAGATGGACAAGCCGGACGACAGCGGGCATCTCGCAAGCACTGGCAACGTGGAGCGGCCATATTCCGAACCCGGCCTATATCTCGGCACTTCGGCTTTCACAGCTAACGGGTGGGTAGGGTCGTTCTACCCAGCCGGGATGCGGTCCTGCGAATTCCTTACTCACTACGCCAAAACATTCCCCACAGTTGAGATCGACAGCACTTTCTACGGGACTCCAAGCCCGACAACCGTAACTGCGTGGAGCGCAAGGGCGCCAGATGACTTTGTATTCGCCGCAAAAGTTCCCCAGGTTATCACGCACGACAAGGTTCTAGTCGATTGCGACCAGGAATTTGACGAATTCATTGGCCGAATGAGGTTGCTCGGCGAAAAACTCGGTCCACTGGTTTTACAGTTCCCGTTCTTCAGCAAGAGTGAGTTCAAGAGTGCGAATGATTTCTTGCCTCGGCTGCGTCTGTTTCTGGAACGAGTTCACGAAATGCCGGTTAAGTTTGTGGTGGAGATTCGAAACCAAACTTGGCTGGACGAAAGATTCGCCGACGTCCTGCGGAAATACAAGATTGCGCTTGCGCTGACGGACACATCTTTTCTCCCAAGACCCTGGGAGATGAAAGGGAAATTGGATCTGGTCACGGCAGATTTTGTCTATGTGCGCTGGCTTGGCGACCGGAAGGCGATTGAGGCGCAGACCACGAATTGGGACAGGACAATCATCGATCGCAGCGGAGACTTGCAACATTGGGTGGAATTGTTTCGCCAGTTCATACGCCGCGATCTGAGAATCTACGCGTACGCGAACAACCACTACGCTGGGAACGGTCCTGGAACAGTCAAGCTGTTTTGGGATATGTGGAAGAAGTAGCTGAGCGCATGGGACCGAACAGAGGAAATGGGATGGTGGCGCGCTTCCCGCCATCAGTCACCAGAAGGCACAGCCATCGCTTTGGCATATTCCGAAGCGAACAGCGCACTATCCGGATACTGTTGTTTCAATTCGCGCAACAATCTTTGCGCAAGGGCATCCTGTTTTTCACGGCGTGCGGCCAGAGCAAGGATGATTTTGGCAAACGGCTGCAGATAGCGACCGTTTTCGGCCGTCTTGGCGACTTGCTCCATGCCAAGATCCTTGTCGCCGTGAATTCCGCCGAACCAGAGCGCAAAGCGGGAACCAGCGTTCAGCGAACCGACAATGTAATTTGCGATGCCAGGTGCGATGTATGCGTCTGTAGCATCCGGATGCAGTGCCAATAATTGTTTCGCATACTTATTGGCTTCTTTCATGCGCTTCAAGCCGTCAAGGTGCTTCTTTTCTAGAATCGATAAAGCATCCGATTCCATTCCGGCGGCTAAGGTCAGCGCGAACAGAGCTTCGCCGTCGTCGCGGCTGGTCTTCTGGCGATCTCGGGCTAGTTGCTGGGCTTGCGCCAGCGCCTCTCGGAAATGCCTCATGCGTTCCGCATCCGGCTTGCCGTCAATTCCGCGCAGGAATTTCTTCTGATTCAAGAAAAAATCACTGGTCAGGACGTTCTGGAGGTACAACTCTTCAAACAGATCGCTTGCGGCGACGGCGACCTCACCAAAAGGCTCCCTTGGATTGCGGGATTCCCAGCTGGCGAAAGCTTCACGTGCTTCGGTGAATCTCTGCTGGTAAAGGAGATCGAATCCAGCTCTAAGCTCCGGTACGGTTGTGAAGGCCGGAGTCTCGACGCCGGGCGTTTCCCGAGCAAAATCGACGACTGGGCTCAACAGCAGTAAGAGCGCTACAAAATAGAATGGACGCAACAATGATCCTCAATTCCACGTACCAACAGTTGGACGCCGCACCCGCGGCGCAGTAACAGGACAGGTTGTAAAGGTTTCGTCCCCTGCAGGCCCCGGTCTTGTTGATGGAATTGCACCGCAGGCAGCATTCTGCCGCCGACAAATTCCCGCCGATGCTGGCATTAGAACCGATCCTGCTCTGTGCAGTATACGCTCAAAGCGTGTAAGTTGAATGTACACGTCGAAGTGGAGCGGCGGTTGAAAGCTGAGCCGCTAGTCTTGGCCCAAGTCCTTTAACTTTTATACCATGTGTCTTTTTGCGTTTGTGTAATTCTTGGCTTGACACGTTATTAAATAGAGCTCATACTCCGCCTGCCCCCTTAAAAATCTATTTGCGAGTGTGAGCCTATGCGCATCCTTGTGGCCGAGAATGACGTGCGGCTGGCCGATTTGCTTCGCCAGAAGTTGGAGGCTGAGCAATTTTCCGTGGAGTTGATTCCGGGAACGAGCGAAGCCGAACACCTGATTGCCGAACGTCCCTGCGATCTGGCGCTGCTTGGCCTGCCGCTGCCCTATGCCGCTGGAATCGACGCTCTGCGGCACATTCGGGAGAAGAAGCCG
>DATLKS010000895.1:0-4814 GCA_035538255.1 Terriglobales bacterium | reverse complement strand
GAATACGCCAGCCTCGTTGATCGCCGGATCATTGCGAAAGCCGTCGTTCATGTCGGTTCCGTCGAGCAGGAAGTTGTTGGAACGCCCGCGGGAGCCGTTCATCGAAAATGTCCCAAACGAACCTGGGGAGTCCGAAATCTGATCGGGAGAACCGGAAACACCTGGATTGAGATAAATAAGCTTCGTGTAATCGCGCCCATTGACCGGCAAGTTCTCGATCGTCTTTGTCGTAAGCGTTCCGCCCAGCTCTGCCGATGTGGATTCAACCAACGGCAAACTTTCACCTGAAACCTCCACGACTTCGGAGACCTGGCCCGTTTTAAGCTGGGCATCGACGCGACGTTCGGTTGCGACATCGACTACGACGTTTCTGGTTATGGAAGTCTGGAACCCTGTGGCAGAGATTGTGACCGTGTACGTGCCGATGGGTAATTCAGGAACGGAGAAGCTGCCATCGCCCGTAGTGACGGTAATACGCTCTAACCCTGTGGCGACCTGACGCACTGCCACTTTTGCGTTAGGGATCACAGCTCCTGAAGCGTCGGTGACCGCGCCGAGAATGGTTCCGCGGAAGGTCTGGGAAAGTAAGGCAGGAGCAGTCAGCATGAGGAAAATGAATAAGGAAATAAAGCGGAACTTCATTTTGAAACTCCTTCGAACAGAAATGGGGGCCTGGACTATCGACCAGACTGGGAATCGTGGTGGAGAAAAGGTAACACAGAGCAAAAGCGGGAAGTATCAGAAATGCAAATACTAACGTTTGCTATAGGCAATGTGACGCAGCATTCCCAACAGCTGAGTGGCGTCGTCGGCTGAGAGGTGCAAGCGACGAATGAGTCGGCGAACTTTTTCTTCCGTCGAAGGTAGTGCGTCTACACCTGTATAGCCACTCGCATGCAATGCCTGGATAAGAATGGCGGTAAGGCGTTCGAGTTCTTCTGCTGTGGCAGCTTTGAGGGAGTGCGATTCCATTTTGGTAATAGCCGGACGCCGTCTCAGCTCATAAAGGCATACGGCCACCGCCTGTGCAAGATTCATCGAGGGTTGCCCTTCCAACGTAGGAATGTGTAGCAGCCACTGGCAATAGCTAAGATCGTGATTGGAGAGTCCGCGCTTCTCCGATCCGAACAGAAGAGCGACGCGGCTCCTTGCCGCAAGGATTGCTGCCGCGGCCTTGTCCAACTCCATTACAGGATGCTGGGGTTCCCGCCGCATGGCGGCGGTAGTACCCACTACCAGCTCGCAGTCGGCGACGGCGTCTGGAACGCTCGTGTACTCTTCCGCACTCGCAAGGATTTCGGAAGCCCCTACCGCCGAGCGCGCTTCCCGAAATGCAACTTCATATGGATTGACGACGCGCAGGTGCTCAAATCCGAAATTGCTCATGGCGCGAGCTACAGCGCCAATGTTCAGAGGATTTCGAGTACCAACAAGAACTATGCGCAGTAACTCATTATTTAGCATTCCCAAGTGTCTGGATGCGATTTAGCATTCCCAAGTGTCTGGATGCGTTTCAGCAAAGCGGGCAATTCGGCCAGCGATTCGATGACGTAGTCTGGTGAAACGGAATCAAGCAAGGTTGTATCTTCGGGGCTGCGATAGGCCTCTCCCGAGAGCCAGACGGTTTTAATGTCGCACTGCAGACCACCGCAAATGTCGGTGTTCAATTGATTGCCGACGAATAGCACCTCTTTTTCAGCGAGTCCGCATTTTCCCAGAGCAAAGCGAAAGAAGCCCGGGTGAGGCTTGCGGCAGCCAGCGTCGACGGAGGTGATCACCCAGGAAAAGAACTTGGCAATGCCCGCGGCTTCGAGGAGATTACGAACGTCCGCCTCCCGTGCCGATCGGGTGTTTGACCATGCGGCCATAGGTAAGCCTATCTGCGGAAGAATCTTGTATACATGGGGCATGATGCGAATCGGAAGAACGAAACTTGCCGCATCGATCTGTTCATCGATTAAGGTATGGCCAACATCGAACGCAACCGCTCTGAATTCCATTGCACCGAATCTTACCCTGCCAAAAGGCCGCACCCACTCTGCTAATTCCATCGTCCCAAATTAAGAGAATTGCAGTGCAGGTACGGCCCTCGACAGTGTCTGGAGGTCGCATATAGCATGATCTGTCCCCACCAATAGCATCGTTGTGTCCGCTAAATGCGGTTCTTAATGCACGGCCGTGGGATGAATGGACTCGCTTAAGTGGTTCTTAGGACAGGAGAAAGATCATCCCACATAGGATGACTTTGCGGAAGGCAATGCGTATTTTGATCGCAGGCGAGATTCGGTCGCGTGTTATCGCCAAAACCAGGGCGCATCGATGCACGAAATCGCGCATCCTGGACGCAGATCGCCTCATTTTCGTTCTGCTACTTGCCGCATTTGGCGCGCTGACGGCCTGCAGTGGAAAGCCGAAAGGACCGCAAGGACCTCCTCCGGCAATGCTGGTGAAGGTGAATCCGATCAGCGCACAGCCGGTTAGTGACTCTTCAGAGTACGTGGCCACGCTCAAATCACGCGATTCCGCCAACATCATGCCGCAGGTCGAAGGCATAATCACGCACATTTTTGTGCACTCCGGCGACCGCGTGAGCGCCGGAACGCCGCCGATGCAAATCGATCCAGTGAAGCAGGAAGCCACGGTGCGGAATCAGGAAGCCGCCACTGCCGCCCAGGAAGCTAACCTGAAATTAGCCCAGCAGCAGTACGATCGCTCCTCTCAGCTTGCCGCAGCGGGCGTAATCAGCCGCGAACAACTCGACCAGGCGCGTGCGAATCTCGACGCCGCCAAGGCACAGCTAACGGCGCTAAAAGCATCGGTCAACGAGCAGGAGGCGCAGCTTCACTTTTACAGAGTTGTTGCACCAATGGCGGGAATTGTTGGCGATATCCCGGTACGAGTGGGCGATCGCGTCATCACGACAACGCTGCTAACCACCATCGATAAGCCGGGCAGCCTGGAGGCATACGTTCAAGTGCCGATTGAGCGTGCTCCCGATCTCAAAATGGGAAAAGAAGTTGAGATTCTCGGCGATCAGGGTAATACTATAGCCAAGGGGAAAGTCACATTTATTTCTCCGCAGGTGGATAGTCAGACGCAAACTATCCTGGTCAAAGCGACCGTACCTAACGACAAGGGATTGCTGCGTACGGCTCAATTTGTGCATGCGCGCGTCGTATGGGGAACTCACCCGGGCATTGAAGTTCCTGTGCTGGCAGTCTCCCGGGTCGGCGGACAGTTCTTTGTCTATGTCGCAGAGAACAGCGGCGGCAAGAGCGTCGCTCACCAGCGTCAGATCAAAGTAGGTCCGCTGGATGGAAATAACTATGTCGTACTCGATGGCCTTAAGCCGGGGGACAAGGTCATCGTCTCCGACACGCAGATGCTGGCGGACGGCATGCCGGTGAACGCACAGCCTCAGGGAAGTTAAGCGACCATGTTTGTCGATTTCTTCATCAAGCGGCCGATCTTCGCGACAGTTTGCGCTCTGCTCATCATTCTCGGCGGAGCGGTTTCGGTTCCCACCTTGCCCATCGCGCTGTTCCCCAACCTCGCGCCTCCCACGGTGCAGGTGAGTGCGTTCTACAACGGAGCCAGCGCCCGCGTGGTCGAGACTTCGGTTACGACTCCGCTGGAGCAGCAGATCAACGGCGTCGAAGGCATGAAGTACATGACTTCAACCAGCGGCAACGACGGAAGCAGCGGCATCAGCATCGTCTTCGACCTCAACCGCGACGTTGATTTAGCTGCCGTTGATGTCCAGAACCGCGTCAACCAGGCGCTTGGGCGCATGCCCAATGAAGTCAAGACCACGGGCGTTAGCGTGGTAAAAGCGACGAACAACTTTGTATTCGGCGCGGGCTTCTATGCCGAGGGAAATCGCTACGACAGTTTATTTATCAGCAATTATCTGGATATCTATGTTCGCGATGCACTGAAGCGCATCCGCGGCGTAGGTGACGTATTTATCTTTGGCGAGCGCAAATATGCGATGCGCCTGTGGCTCGATCCCGTCCGGATGGCCACCCGCCAGCTCACGGCCAGCGACGTTGTAACCGCTCTGAACGAACAAAACGTTCAAGTGGCGGCTGGTGCTGTGGGACAGGCCCCGGCGCCACCCAACCAGCAGTATGAGATCAGCATTCGCGCCGTAGGCCGCCTCACCGAGCCTGCGGAATTCGACAATATCGTTCTCAAGACTGCGCCCGACGGAACTATCGTCCGGCTCAAAGACGTGGGCCACGCTGAGCTAGGCGCCGAAAACTACGATTCTGGTTTGCGCTTCAACGGCTACCCTGCCGTGGGTGTCGGCGTCACACAGCTTTCGAACGCCAATGCCATCGAAGTGGATCGACAGGCGATAGCCGAACTCGCACGGCTCTCCAAGAACTTTCCGCCAGGACTGAAATACGAAGTCGCGTTCGATACCACAGACGTTGTCGCAGATTCGATCCGGGACGTGATCACAACCCTCATTGAAGCGATCATTCTTGTGATCGTAGTCATCTTCCTCTTCCTACAGGATTGGCGCTCGACCGTGATTCCGGCAGTCACGATTCCCGTGTCGCTGGTCGGTACCTTCATCTTCGTTAAGGCCCTCGGATTTTCGATTAACACACTCACGCTGTTCGGCATCACCTTGGCGACCGGACTGGTAGTGGACGACGCCATCGTCGTAATTGAAAACGTTCAGCGGCACATTTCTGAAGGCATAACTGAGCCACACAATGCCGCATCGGTCGCGATGAGTGAAGTCGCCGGAGCTGTGGTCGCGACTTCCCTCGTCCTTGTCTCTGTGTTCGTGCCGGTAGCGT
>DATLKS010000894.1:0-3651 GCA_035538255.1 Terriglobales bacterium | reverse complement strand
GATCCACAGCCCACAAACGCTCCGCAAATCATTCGCTCCGCCACCAACGCAGCTCTCGGACTTAATGAAGGTGGCGGTAACAACGTAACCGTCGAAAAGGCTACACCTGATCAGACGAAGAGCGATCCTATTCCGCGATCGGATGCTGCAGGTGCAGCAGCCTCCCCCGAGTCGGCGCCAGCTCCCGCGGCCACTACCAATGCACCAGCAACGACGAATGCACCGGCGACTACTCCGGCATCGAGCAGCCCTGCCGGCAATGAACCTGCCATCGGCGAGCTGACACCGAACGTCGGTGCGTCCTCAGCGAGTTCATCGAGCAATGGGTCTGCAGTGCCTGATGCAAACAGCGCTGCTCAGCCGTCGGGCTCGGGCACCAGTGCCTCGACTACTGCGAATGGAGCGGCAGCTACTTCACAAGCTCCGCCACCTGCCCCAGCACAGGTCAACGAGATTCAAAACGGAGCGTCGGCCGACGCGGCCAATGGAGCCTCTGCTAGCTCGAGCTCAGCGGATGATGCAAACAGCTCTTCCAGCAAAAAGAAAAAGAAGAGGGGTTTGAAAAAGCTGTTCTAAACATCTTCGGACAGCGCATTGCGAAGGCTCGGAACGATGAATTCTTCATCCTTTCGAGCCTTTTGCCGCTCTTGGGTCATGCCCTTACGAGACCTATGCAGGTGACCAGGGGAAGGTTAAAAACAGGTCTGCAGCTAACCTGAGAGGAGCCCCTAAACCGATGTGGAGTCCGACGCGTCCGACCAACAATGAGCCGCTGTCTTCAGCACAGGAATCAGCCAGTACACCGGCGCCTCGCAATGCCGCGCCAGTGCCGGTTTACAAAGAGGGCACCTACATTGGAAAGTCATTCGTTATCAAAGGCGAGATGAGTGGCGACGATCAGGTCCACATTGACGGCCGCATCGAAGGTCCGATCTCGCTGCGTGATGGCCGCGTAAATATTGGACGTGATGCCGTCGTCATGTCGAACGTACAAGCCGGTGAAGTGATTGTGCGCGGTACTTTGGAGGGAAACACCAATGCCCGCGATCGCGTGGAAGTTCACAGCGGCGGATCATTGACGGGAGACGTTAAAGCGGCACGCGTGACCGTTGAGCTAGGCGCTTACTTCCACGGACGAGTGGATATGAGCAGGCCGGACCCCAAGGCCCATCTAGATGACGGCAAATCCGATAAGAAACCAGCTCGCACGGAAGAAACCAGCCTGGCGCTGACGTACTAAACAGGTGCGCACTCCACTCGCTCCTAAATAACCTTTTGCTCCAGGGAACAGGAGACGCAGCATGCTGCGTCTCTACCTATTCAAAATGACACTACCCGCCCGCGATAGCACCTATGATCAGGAACGGCTCCTTTCCTGATACCACCGACTCGGGCAGCAGCGAATCCAGCGAATCGTGCGAAAGATCCTGCTCGCAAGCAAAGAAGCGCAGGAACGGCCGGCGCTGCAGCGTCACGTGATCGCGAATCGTGCCGCGCAGCACCGGATACTGAGCCTCGAGGGCGTCAAGGACCGCGCGCAGCGTTGCCGGGCCATCGAGGTTAAGCTGCACCTCGCGGCCGACTTTCGCCAGCGTGCGCAGATGCTGGGGTAGTTCCACGCGGATCATTTCAGCGTCTGTACCTCGACCGAAAGCACCGCCGGAAGATCCCGGACTATAGGATTCCAACTGTCTCCAGCGTCGGCTGATGCGTACACCTGTCCGCCGGTCGTCCCAAAGTAGATTCCGCATTTGTCGAGAGAATCTACGGCCATCGCATCGCGCAGCACATTTACGAAGCAGTTGCTTTGCGGCAAGCCTTTCGTGAGCGGCTCCCACTCGTTTCCGCCTGAACGGCTGCGATAGACGCGCAACTTGCCTTCATGCACATAGTGCTCGGAATCGCTCTTGATGGGAACCACGTAAATCGTCTCGGGTTCATGCGCGTGCACGTCGATGACGAAGCCGAAATCGGTAGGCAGGTTTCCACTGACTTCTTTCCATGAATCTCCACCATCGTCGCTGCGCATGACATCCCAGTGCTTTTGCATGAAGAGCACGCCCGGGCGCTTGGGGTTCATGGCGATGTGGTGAACGCAGTGTCCCACCTCGGCGTTTGGATCGGGAATGTATTGCGAATGCAGTCCCTTGTTGATGGGTTTCCAGGACTTACCGCCATCGTCGGTGCGGAAAGCTCCTGCGGCCGAGATTGCAATATAGATCCGGTTGGGATTCTTGGAATCGAGAATGATCGTGTGCAGGCACATGCCGCCGGCGCCTGGCTGCCATTTTGGACCAGTGCCGTGACCACGTAATCCGGAGAGCTCGTTCCAGGTCTTGCCGCCATTCTTCGATTGAAAAATGGCCGCATCCTCCACACCTGCATAAACTGTATCAGGATCGTTGAGGGACGGCTCAATATGCCAGACGCGCTTGAATTCCCAGGGGTGTTGCGTTCCGTCGTACCACTGGTGCGTGGTCAGGGGCGCGGTCGAGCTGTCGTAGATGAATGCGTTGCTGCCTTTCTTGGGCATGGTGTCGGGCCCGGAAGGCAGCTTATCGAGTCCGGGGACCTGCCAAGTTTTCCCGCCATCGTCGGAACGCTGGATGACTTGCCCGAACCATCCGCTCGATTGTGAAGCATAAATCCGGTTCGGATCGGCGAGCGATCCCTTCATGTGGTAGATCTCCCAGCCCGCAAAATGTGGTCCACTGACGTCCCACTTTTCCCGTTTTCCATCTGAGGTAAGAATGAATGCGCCTTTGCGTGTACCAACGAGTACTCTTACTCCACTCATCGTGGCTCCTTTCGGAAATCAATACTTCTCCTGCTCACTGATATGACGAATGAAATCGACCGATTACGACATCTTCGCAGACATTTGTTGCAGTTTTGTTGTTTGGGTTTCCCGGATTTTAGCTCCGGCCCATGCTGTCGGCAGCGCCAGCACGATCAGCGCGACTGGATACCAATGCGGTCCGAAGGCCGGTCCCTTGTTCCATGTGAGAACAGCGCCCAAAGTGCTGACGATAACACCAACCACTCCGCCCGCCAGTGCATGTTTCATCGGCCTGCTCGGCGCAAGGCGTGCGATCACGTAGCTGCCAAAAATGCTGTACACGGTCCGATACGCCGTCGCCAAGAGCAAAGGCGGACTCGATATCGGTTGACCCATCGGCGGAAAGACTCCCGTGACGTGCAATACAACGTCGGTGGCAATGGTGATGATGACTCCCACGAGAATCCCGGCTATGACTGCGCCGATGCTTCGGAGAGCCTGGGATTGAGTTCCATTCTTCATGATTTCGCCTCTCATCACTGCAAAGTTACGCATTGTAGGCTCGTTTAACTACCGATTACGGAAGGGGAGAAGCTCACGCACTTTTTCATCACGAAGGAAGAGTCCGCCCCAGATCAGCAGGCCAACATAAACCGGAAAGAGCACATGGCTAAAGAAGGGATCTCCGACGCGCAGGTGCGAGGCTACTGCCCCGCCAAGGTAGCCTGTCAGGAGGATGGCCCCAAGCGGTGATGTCCGAGGAATTACATAAACAATCACGCAGACAAGCAATAAGCCGCCGATGATAGGCATAGCGTTCGGAGCATATACGAGCTTCGCCGCGGCCTCTGACACTGGGGTTGGAAGGGGTC
>DATLKS010000893.1:0-2992 GCA_035538255.1 Terriglobales bacterium | reverse complement strand
GGCGAACCTGCCTGGCTCTTTGCTTTTGCAGCTGCTAGCTGCTGGCTTCTGGCTACTAGCGGAGCCATGCGCAGAGCCGCCGTCTCGACTTGCGAGCGGTTTCTGCATCGATGTTCCAGGACGACTCACGTCGATGCAGAGCGCTGCCAGACTCGCGGGACAGCTAGTAGCCAGAAGCTCGTGGCCAGAAGCCAGCACCTCGCTATTCGTACCGCAGCGCTTCTACCGTATCCAACTGCGCGGCACGCGTAGCAGGCACGGTCCCGAAAATGATGCCTACACCCGAAGCCACCAGAATGGCTATGACTGCCGAGAGTCCCGAAAGCGGAATTCGGTATTCAGTAAAGAAGCGCACCGAGAGTGGAACGGCCATACCAATCAGCGTCCCAAGCAAGCCGCCGGTGAGTGAAATAAACACGGCTTCGGTGAGAAATTGCAGCCGGATCTCCTGGCGCGTGGCCCCCACTGCCTTGCGTATTCCGATCTCGCGGATGCGCGAGCGAACGTTCGCCAGCATGATGTTCATGATGCCGACGCCGCTCACGACCAGCGTAACGGTGGCAATCAGCAGCAGTACAACAGTGAGAGCATTTGCAGTCTGAGCCGCAACTGAGAGCAGTTGGGTCAGATTTTCAACGTGGTAAACCGACTGCGCGCGGTGTCGAGACTGCAGAACTTTGTGAATCTGCTCAGTTGCCCTGTCAACTTCACCTGCGTCCCCCATGGAAAAGAAGATCTGCTTCACCGCCGGAGTGCCGGTGAAATACTTGGCCACCGTATAGGGAATCAGAATCGTATCGTCGGCGATCTCAGACTGCCCGAATGTCTCAACGCGTTCTTTGAAGGTTCCGATAATCGTGAAAGGCAGGTTGCTGATCTTGATTATTTGTCCTACAGCCGAGTCCTCGTTCCCGTAGAGGCGCCGCGCAAGCGTGACGGTAATTACCGCGACTTTGGTGCGAGTCATCGATTCTTCGTTATCGAAGAATCGGCCTGAAGGAATCAGGAGATTGCGAACCGTCTCGTACTCAGACGAAACCCCAAGAACCAACAAATCGCGCTGCTTGCCTTCGCCTACCGAAATGCGGTCATGCAGCTCGACCATGGGCGAGGCGGCAATGATGTCAGGCACTTCCTGTCGCACGGCGCGGACGTCATCATCAGTGAGCTCGTCCTTTTGTACGGTGCTGAAAGAGGAGTTGCTGCCGCCCTCATAGTAGGCGTAGATCATGTTGGCACCGATTGCCTGAATCTGGCTCAGGATGTACTGCTTGCCCGTGAGGCCAATGGTGACTACCAGGATCAGCGACGCAGTCCCGATCACCATCCCTAATGCCGTAAGCGCAAATCTGACTTTGCTCGAGCGGAATGAGTCCACCGCTAGTTTGGCGATCTCGCTGAAAAGCATGGTTTTGGTGGCGCTTTCCAGCGTTTGCTCGAACGAGCGTATGCGGTCCAGCGGACTTTGGTGAGAGTGCTCTGCCGCCCTCTGCTCTTCGAGTTGCAGCTCTTCGGGGGACATTAAGTTTGCAGTAACGAGAACGGAATGCCTGCGGCACCCGTCCGACCATCCTAAACCCGATAATCGGGATAAGTTGTCACTGAATTGGATGTCAGGGATGACTGGGAAGCTTCAGCCAAAGTCCATTCACTGCCGGGAAGGGAAAAGACGTTTCAGGTTTCGTGTTTCAAGGTTCCGGCAAAGCCCATTGCTCACTTAGGAACGCAGGCATCACAGAAATTGCTATTGACTGAACCTTCGGTTCGGCTGCTGAAAACCAACCTGCACGATTGGCTTTGCCGAAACCTGAAACTCAAAACCTGAAACGCCCTCGCTCTTTTTCTCCGTGTTCTCCGTGGCTCCGTGGTGAAATAGGATTCGATGGACCAGCGCATCATCTTCCATGTCGATATGGACGCCTTCTTTGTCTCGGTAGAAGAGCTGCTGGATCCGTCGCTGAAGGGTAAGCCCGTCATCGTAGGCGGTGCGAAAGACCAACGCGGCGTAGTAGCCGCTGCCTCTTACGGTGCGCGGAAATTCGGTGTGCATTCCGCCATGCCGTTGCGGACCGCAGCCAAACTTTGCCCCGACGGCATTTATCTCGACGGGCATCCTGAGCTTTACCGCGACTATTCCCGCAAAGTGCATGACATCATTTGCAGCTACTCGCCCAAGGTGGAAATGGCATCGGTCGATGAAGCCTATTTGGATATGAGCGGCACCTTACGCTTGTTCGGTCCACCGCTCAGGGCCGCACACGATCTGCATGAGACGATCAGGCGGGAACTTAACTTGAACTGCTCGATTGGAATCGGAACAACACGAGTTGTGGCCAAGATCGCTTCTGACCTCGCCAAACCTAACGGAGTGCTCTTTGTGTGGCCCGGCCACGAGGCGCGCCTGTTTGCCGATCTACCAGTGCGCAAGATGCCCGGCATCGGAAAAGTGTCCGAGGCGCGCCTCCACGAGTTGGGAGTCCGTACTTTTGGTGATCTCACCGCTCGGCAAGATCTTGATCATCATTTCGGAGCCTATGGATCAGCGATGGCAGGCAAAGCTCGTGGCGAGGATGCTGGTGGATGGTTCGATGAGGACATCGGCGAGAGCGCACCGAAATCGATAAGCCACGAGCACACGTTTGGCGAAGACACTGCTGACTTGCAGGTGCTGGAAACCACTCTGGCACGTCTTACAGAGATGGTAGCGCGCCGGCTGCGCGAGCAGCAGTTGGAAGCCCGCACCGTTCAGCTAAAGCTGCGCTATTCCGACTTCACGACGATTACACGCGCCTACTCGCTCGCCGAACCTACCAGCAGCGATCACACGATTCTCACTAATATCCGTGCTCTCTTTCACCATAACTGGAACTCAGGCGCCAAAGTGCGTTTGCTGGGAGTGCATGTCTCCGGATTCGACGAGCAGAGCAGCTCGATTGCCTTTGACTTCGATGGCTCTGAGCGCTGGAAGCAGGCGCTCTCTGCCGCCGATCGG
>DATLKS010000892.1:0-12802 GCA_035538255.1 Terriglobales bacterium | reverse complement strand
AGCTCCATTGTCGAAGCGTTGCAAGTGGCGTCAAGGGTCGAGATGAACGCCAAAAAACGGCGCCCTTGACGCCACTTCCAACGCCACAGGACTCGTGTTGCCAATTTCACCCTTGACAGAGCCGTCGTGGTTATAGAAGGGATGACATCAGTGTGATTAGGTTTGCGATTGTGGACGCCCATCCCAGCCGTGCAGCTCAACTGTTCTTCTTCCCCGTTCGCCGTAGTTACACGCACTCGAATGTAGTTCCTTTGCCTGAGTTCCTCGGCTTCCCATACATTGCCAGTTGAAAATGAATTTCATTTTCAATTTCGCTTAGGAATGACCACTTGTCTTCAAGGCTCGCCGCTCTATCGTTGATATTTGCCGTTTTCGTGCTGTCAGTCGCATCCCTAGCTTTTGCCCAGGAAACGTACTTTGTTACCTACTCCCACCAGATGGAGGAGCCTGGAACCCTTGAAGTGGGAATGAAGTCGGTCACCGCGTCGCCTGCGGGCGGCAATGCCTTCGTTGGAAACGCGCTGGAGTTTGAGTATGGCGTGAATGGCTGGTGGACTTCAGAGGTCTATCTCGACGGTCAAACCACCTCGAACGAGAGCACGCTGTTTACCGGATATCGCTGGGAGAATCGCGTTCGTCCGCTGCTGCGTGAACATTGGATCAATCCGGTGCTCTATTTCGAATTTGAAAACATCAATTCCGCAGACAAGTCTTTACTCGAGGTGGTAGGGCATGACGTGCGCGACGATTTTCTGGGCCGCAATGATCGTCATGAAAAGAAGCACGAAGCTGAGCTGAAGTTGATATTATCGAGCAACTTCAGAGGCTGGAACGTCTCGGAGAACATGATTGCCGAGAAGAATCTGGCCGGCGCGCCATGGGAATTCGGCTATGCGTTGGGCGCGAGCCGTCCGCTGTCGCTGGTCGCGGGTGCAAAGCCGTGCGTCCTCTGTCGCGAGAACCTTTCTGCCGGCGCGGAGATGTATGGTGGGCTGGGTGACCGTTACAGTTTTGGTTTCCGCGATACGTCACACTACCTGGCGCCTATTGTGCAGTGGCGTGTTCCTGGTGGAACGTCGTTCAGGTTCTCTCCCGGATTTGGTTTGAACGATAACAGCCATGGATTCCTGTTCCGATTTGGTATTTCTTACGAAATCGACCAGATCGCAGCGCGACTGCGGGCGCATTGATGATGAGACGAGCAAAAGTTCTGGCGATCTGCGCGCTCGTTATCGTACCCATAGCGGCGATCACGGCGAAGGCTGGCGATGGCCTCTGGCTTTCGAAGGTACCGGAGTCGGAGCGAGTGCGTCCAAATCCGATGGCGGGAGATCCTAATTCGGTTGCGGCCGGCGCTAAGCTGTTTCGCCAGAATTGCGCTACGTGCCACGGGAAGCAGGCGCAAGGTCAAAGTAAACGTCCGAATCTGCACTCGGATCGCCTCAAGAGCGCTACTCCCGGAGAATTGGAATGGCTGCTCAAAAATGGCAGTCTCAGAAATGGAATGCCTTCCTGGAGCAGGCTGCCGGAGCCGCAGCGGTGGCAGTTGGTGACGTTCTTGAAGTCGCTAGATTAAAGGCCAAGGCTCAGGCGGATTTACACGGATGCTGCGGATTCATGCGGGTGGCTTTTCGAGTTGTTTCGGCTCAGATAAGCCGATGGGCGTCGGGTGCTTGGGTTCGTACAGCCCGATTTGATCGCCGCTGGGGAGCTTCAGGCGGGTGACTAGTCCCCAGCTCCGGGCGGCGATTGGGGTGGTTAGTTCGACGCCTTTCTTTTTCAGCTCTTCTGTGGTAGCACGGATGTTGTCGCACATGAGGTAGAGCTCGTGGTAGCTGTCCTCGTCAGGGTGTATGGCGACCTCGGCTGGAGGAAGGGCGAAGATGAGCCATCCGTGTCCGGCGTCGACATGGGGAAACTCGAGAACGTCGCAAAAGAATTCGCGCAGGCGGTCGGCTTGTTTGCTGTAGATGATGGCGTGGACGCCGGAGATCATCAGTCTCTCCTATGAAGGACTCAGGTTTACTCAATCAGCGAGTTACGCTGTTATTCCCCTGTTATTTCGCTGTTCCGCGGATGATCGTCGTTTGTTCCCAACGAGTTGCGGATAATCGTGAAAAATACGCCGTTTTTTTACGCTGATAATTACGCTGTTATCCACGGAGCAGCATAAATGCCCACGTGGTTTGTCCAAAGGAACGGGGCCATGTTACTCTGCTAGAGAGACTTAAACGACTCGAAAAATAATAGGAGTGTCATCAGTTTCAGTGTTAGCTAGAGAGCGCAAACAAGACGTCATTACCCGATACCGCACCCACGAGAAAGATACCGGGAGTCCGGAGGTTCAGATCGCGGTGCTTAGCGAACGGATCGGCCAGTTGACGGACCATTTCAAGACACATAACAAGGATCACGCCTCCCGCCGCGGTCTCCTGATGATGGTCAGCAAGCGACGCCGCCTGCTCGACTACCTGAAGAACTACGATTCCGAGCGCTACAAGGACGTAATCCAGAAACTCGGCATTCGCAAGTAACAGGACCTGGGCGGCCCACTCTCCGCATTCGCCGGCCGCAATCGAGCGATCTCGATCCCGGCTATTCTAAAGCTTTGTGCGCAGAGTTCACCCGCCTATCCGAGCGCACGCACGATGCCGACCTTCGGTCGAGACCGACAATTGCCGTCAGCCGCGTACTGCTATCCATCTCGATTCTGCTTTAACGAAGGCCGTACCTCTGCGCGCTCCCCACATCGCTCCCGAAGCTGCCCGCTGGCAGCGCTCCCAATGAAATGAGGAATCTATGAAGCAAGACGCAACCGTTGAACTCGCAGGCGGTAAGCGACTCGAATTTGAAACTGGCCGTCTGGCCAAACAAGCGCCTGGTTCTGCGTTGGTCAGAATCGGCGATAACGTAATTCTCGCTACGGCAGTAGCCGCTCCCGAACCGCGCGAAGGGCAGGACTTCTTTCCGCTCACGGTTGATTACCGCGAATACACCTATGCTGGCGGACGTATCCCCGGCGGCTTTATCAAGCGCGAAGGCCGTCCGAGCGAGCGCGAAATTCTAATCGCGCGCCAGATTGATCGTCCCATCCGTCCGCTGTTCCCGGAAAACTTCAAAAACGAAACTCAGGTGATCGCGCTGGTGCTATCGGCTGATAGCGAAAACGATCCGGATGTTGCCGCCACCAACGCCGCGTCTTGCGCGGTTACGCTTTCAGACATCCCGTTTGGCGGACCTGTGGGCGCAGTACGCGTTGGCCTTGTGAACGGCGAGATGGTTGTGAATCCCAGCTATGCCGAGATGCGCGTGAGTCAGCTCAACATCATGGTGGTCGGAACCAAGGATGGCATCGTGATGATCGAGTCGGGCGCGAAGCAAGTGACCGAAGATCGTGTGGTCGATGCCATTGAGTTCGCGCATGCCGAGATTAAGAGGATCTGCGCGGTTATTACAGAACTAGCATCCCGCGCCGGAAAACCGAAGCGCCAGATTGCCGCTCCGGAATTCGATGAGAGCTACTATCGCGAGCTCAAATCCAAAGTTGGAAGTCAGCTTGCCGATGCACTCGATACCAAGAAATATCCGAAAATCGAGAGTTACACGAAAGTTGCCGAGATCAAGAAGGAACTCAAGGCAAAGCTGCCTGAGGGCGATGAAGCTTCTGCAGAGAAACTGGAGCACTACTACGAAGTGCTGCGCGAGCGCTTGTTCCGCGAGCAGGTGACAAAACAGCGCGTTCGTCCTGACCGGCGCCAGTTCGACGAGATTCGTCCAGTCGCAATTGAAACCGGCGTGCTTCCGCGTACACATGGTTCGGCAATCTTCACGCGTGGCGAAACTCAGGCCCTGGTGACGACGACTCTAGGCACCTCGGAAGACATGCAGCGTCTTGAGAATTTCGAAGGTGAGAGCAAGAAAAATTTCATGTTGCACTACAATTTCCCGCCGTTCTCAGTCGGAGAGACTGGACGCATGACGGGAGTTGGCCGGCGCGAAGTCGGGCATGGCGCTCTGGCGGAGCGAGCCATAATCGCTGTGCTGCCGGAAGAAACTGCATGGCCATACACGATGCGGGTCGTGTCCGACATTCTCGAGTCAAATGGTTCTTCGTCGATGGCTTCTGTTTGCGGCGCAGCTCTGTCATTGATGGATGCGGGTGTTCCAATCAAAGCGCCGGTGGCGGGAGTTGCAATGGGACTCGTGAAAGAAGGCGAGGACTATGCCATCCTCACCGACATTGCCGGCGCCGAAGATCACTATGGTGACATGGATTTCAAAGTAGCCGGAACGCGGGAGGGAATTACTGCTCTGCAGATGGATATAAAGATCCCGGGCATCACTGGCCAGATCATGCGCGAGGCGCTGGAGCAGGCGCGGCGCGGACGTCTCTTCATCCTCGACAAAATGCATGAAGCTCTGCCTGAACCGCGCTCGGCCGTCTCCAAATTTGCGCCGCGCATTCACACGCTGCAGATTCCTGTCGATAAAATCCGCGACCTCATTGGTCCCGGCGGTAAGGTTATCCGCGGAATTGTCGAACAGACTGGAGTGAAGATCGACGTGGAAGATTCCGGCAGAGTGAACGTCGCATCGAGCGATGAAGCAGCGATGAGCAAGGCGTTGCAGATTATCGGCGATATCACTGCCACTCCCGAAGTCGGAAAGACATATCTAGGCAAAGTTGTGCGGCTCGCCGACTTCGGCGCTTTTGTCGAGCTGTTTCCCGGAACCGATGGCCTGCTGCACATCAGCGAAATCGCCGAGCATCGCATCAAGGACGTACGCGACGAGTTGCATGAAGGCGATCAGATCCTGGTGAAAGTCCTGGCAATTGAAGGCAATCGCATCAAGCTGTCGCGCAAGGCAATCCTTAGAGAGCAACGCGCGAAGATGGCGAGTCAGGCGGGAGGAGCTGCCGCGAGCCCCGAAACCGGCGATGGACATCATCCCGAGCTATCCACTCCGAACGGAGGAGAGAGCATCACCATCGAAGGCGGCGCCGACTTGGCCGAAGGAGAAGAGGAACCCAACTTCAATCGCGCCGAAGGCGAACCAGCGCATGCCGCGCCGGGCGCAGATCGCCCACGACGTGAAGGTGGCCGCCCTCCCGGCGGAGGCCGAGGACGTCGTCACCATGGCCGTGGCGGCCGTGGCGGCGATCGTAACCGCGGCGGCGGTGGTGGCCGTCACTGAGCAGAAGAGTAGAGAACGCAGTAAGCGATGTCGCATTCGACTTTGGGTATTGTTGTGGCATCCGGGGATGCCGCAACAATACCTGCAACTCCGCCTTGTAGAGTCTTTCCATTTCGATGCACAAGTTAGGCGCTGCTGTCCCAACTCCTGGTGAGAGGTTTGCCAAAGGGAAGGAACATCGCAAGAAGCTTCGCCGCGCTGATCAGGGAGAATGGAAGTCGGCTAAGAATCGCCGCGATCCTGTCGAGATAATACTGGCCTCAACGCGTGGACGGCTGCGCGATCTAATCCCGATCAAGATGGCGCGAATGGCGGCCTCACCGTTTGGATTCTTTCGTGGAGCGGCGCCGCTCATGGCAGCCGATTTGGCGACTCTTCCCAGCTGTGGACTCGAAGCGCAGATCTGCGGCGATGCTCACGTTCGCAATCTAGGTGCATATGCCGCGCCCGACGGCCATCTTGTTTTCGACATCAATGATTTCGACGAGACAGTCCGCGGTCCCTTTGAGTGGGATCTGAAGCGGCTTGCAACCAGTCTTGTGCTCGCCGGGCAAGAGTCCGGACAGAGCCAAAAAATCTGCAAAGATGCCGTGCGACTGTTGATCCGCTCGTATTGCGCTGCACTGGCGCGCCTCTCTGAGCTCACGGTGCTCGAGCTCGCAAAGTTTCAATTGCATGTAAAAGTCGGCACCGTGCAGGCGGTGCTGCGCAAAGCCGAACGCTCCACTCCGCTGCATAGTCTTGAGAAGTTGACTATTCACTCGGGAGGGAAATACAGATTCAAAGACGCCCGTCCATTACTTGTCCCGGTGCGTGCCCAGGTTGCTCGACAGGTAATCGCCGCCCTGGCGCTGTATCAGGAAACGCTCTCTCCTGAACGTCAGCAGTTTCTCTCCTGTTATCACCCGGTGGATGTTGCGTTCAAGGTGGTTGGCACAGGCAGCGTCGGTACACGTGATTATGTTGTTCTCTGCTTTGGAAACGGTGATAGCGATCCACTGTTTCTGCAGATAAAGGAGGAGCCTCCTTCTTGCTATGCTCGCCATCTGCCTTCGCCGCAGAACTTCATGAACGAAGGCAAGCGAGTGGTGGAGGGACAGCGCCGGATGCAAGCGTTATCCGATCCCTTTTTGGGATGGACCTCGATGGTCGGACGCGACTATCTAGTGCGGCAGTTGAGCGACCATAAGGCCACTATCGACAATACGCAGCTTCAGGGAAACGGACTCACCGAATACGCGCGAGTTTGCGGTGAGGTGCTGGCGAAAGGACACGCGCGCTCTGGCGATCCCATGCAATTGGTCGGCTACTGCGGCCCGGGAGTCAGGCTGGATGACGCAATCGCCGATTTTGCCGAACGCTATGCTGAACAGACCGAGCGAGATTACGAAGCGCTGAAGAAAGCAATCAGGGCAGGAAAGATTAAGATAAAAGCGCTTCAATAAACGGCATGAGAGCTGTTCTTCTTATGCGAGTGCGCCGGCGAGTTGGCCGCTCTTCTTGGGTAGCATTTCACCGATGCGCTTCATCTGTGCTCCCACTCCGCGCAGCTTTTCTTCAATTCGCTCGTAGCCTCGATCGATGTGATACACGCGATCAATGATCGTTTCGCCGTCGGCCACCAGCGCCGCCAGCACCAACGAAGCCGAAGCGCGCAGATCGGAGGCGAGCACCGCGGCAGCGCTCAGCGGAGTCTTACCGCGAACGATTGCCCGGCGTCCTTCGATCTTGATGTTGGCGCCCATGCGCACGAGTTCCTGAGCGTGCATGAAGCGGTTCTCGAAAATATTTTCCGTTACGACCGACGTTCCTTCTGCCTGGGTAGCCAACGCCATGTATTGCGCCTGCATGTCAGTTGGGAATCCGGGATGCTCTTCTGTTGTAACATCGGCGGCGCTAAGATTCCCGTCGCTCTGCACTCGTACAGAATCTTCCATCGTCCGAACTTTGACGCCGCATTCCTGCAGCTTGCTGAGCAGCGCGCTCATGTGAGCGGGTTCGCATCCGGCGACGATCAAATCACCGCCGGTGATCGCGCCTGCGACGACAAATGTTCCTGCTTCAATGCGATCGGGAATAATGCGGTGCTTCGCGCCTCCGAGCTTCTCTACACCTTTTATGCGGATGGTTGATGTCCCCGCGCCTTCAATTCTTGCCCCCATTTTGTTCAGGAGCGCGGCAAGATCCGCGACTTCGGGTTCGCGCGCGCAGTTTTCCATTACGGTTTCGCCGTCGGCGAGAGCGGCGGCCATAAGCAGGTCTTCGGTTCCGGTGACGGTGATCTTTTCAAATACGATGTGAGCACCCTTGAGCCGATCAGTTTTGGCTTCGATGTAGCCGTGGTCCTGCGTAATCTGTGCGCCCATTTTTTCGAGACCTTTGATATGCAGATCAATGGGACGAGCGCCGATAGCGCATCCACCGGGAAGAGAGACACGCGCAATTCCCATACGCGCGACCAAGGGACCAAGCACGAGCGTGGAGGCACGCATCGTCTTCACCAGCTCGTACTTTGCCTCCGGACTGCTCAAGTTGCGGCAGCAGATGCTGGTGCGATGGTGCGCGCGGCCATATCCGAGTTCGACCTCCGCACCCATCGATTCGAGCAGCTTGCGTTCGGTTTGGATATCGCGAACGTCGGGAATTCCTTCAAGGATGACTGGCTCTTCGGTCAGGATCGCGGCTGCCATCGCTGGAAGAGCTGCATTTTTTGCGCCGCTGACACGAACGGTTCCAACCAGCGGATTACCGCCACGAATTACAAACTTGTCCATTGGGGGATTCGCCTCTGAAGCAGCTTTGACTGCGGTGATTAGATTCTACCCGCTTGCGGCGCGACTCACATCCGATGTTCACCTCATTGTAGGCATGGTTTTCATTCGGAAGGCTTAGCACTTCTGGACGACTCAATGGCTTTGCGCACATTACCTCTTGCAGTCTTCAACTTGCGCACAGCCTCTGAACGACTCACGCCTGTCTTCAGCATGATCAGCGCGACTGGAACGCTCTTACCTGAACGGTGAATGGCGTCGGCGGCCTGCTCACGATCTACTCTAGCGGCTTTGCTCAGGATTCCGACCGCACGCTCATATAGCTTCGTGTTCTTGAGCGAGACGTTCACCATCAGATTTCCATAGACATATCCAAGTTTCGTCATTGCTCCGGTTGTAATGGTGTTCAATATCATCTTCTGCGCAGTACCGGCCTTCATGCGCGTAGAACCGGAGAGCACCTCGGGCCCCACGTCGGCGACGATGGAGATCTCGGCTGCTCGTCCTAATGGCGTATCTGGATTGCAGGAGACGGCTATGGTTTTGGCGCCCTTCTTTTTGGCGTATTCCACAGCCGCGATGGTATATGGGGTTCGTCCGCTGGCAGCGATTCCAACGACTACGTCTTTCATCCCTGGCCGGAGTTTAGCAATGTCTTTTTCCCCAAGCTCGACCGAGTCCTCACTGGCCTCCACCGCGCGGCCAAGAGCCTGCTCTCCGCCGGCAATCACGAACTGCACCAGCTTGGGATCGGTGCTGAACGTGGGAGGGCATTCTGTCGCATCGAGTGCAGCAATGCGGCCGCTCGTGCCAGTTCCAACATAGAGAAGGCGGCCTCCGCGAGAGATTGCGTCGGCTACGACGTCAATGGCGAGTGCGATTTGCGGCAAAGCTTTGCGCACAGCGCCCGCGACCTTCGAGTCTTCGTTGTTGATGATGGTCGCAATCTCAAGCGCCGATTTTGTGTCAAGAGCCTGTGAGGCGAGGTTTTGCTGCTCGGTAGCAAGGAAAGATAGAGAGTCGTTCGTGAGTGTAGTCATCCGTTTATGTAGAGAGTGTACGGGAAGGCAAACGTTATTCCCGTTAGCTATGCCGTGTCCCGGTTTGAAGCTCGCCAGAACACCCTAACAGAACACCTTCGAGCACTCACGAAATTGCTAGTACCTCCTGCATTACTGCATCGTGGAACGCCGGTCTGAACTGCTTGATGAGCTTCGACTGATTGTCCGGCCACGTTCGATTCGTGAGTAGTGCAATTGCAATCTGGCGTTCACCATCGATCCACAGCGATGTGCCTGTATAGCCGAGGTGTCCATAAGAAAGAGGAGAGAAGTACTTCCCGGATTGCGAGGGAGCAGAAGGTGTGTCCCAGCCAAGCGCACGCGATGTATTCGCCGAGGAATTCTGTCGGCGCGTAAACAAGCTGATTGTTTGTTTCCGAAATAGCTGTGGTCCATACCCCAACATGCACGCAGAAAACTTCACGAGGTCGGCAGTGTTTCCGAATGCTCCGGCGTGCGCAGAAACTCCGCCCATAACACTGGCATTCTCGTCGTACACCTCGCCCTGAATCACGCGATGGCGAAAGTTCCGATCATCGATTGTCGGTGGAATACTGCTGCGTAACTGCTTCGGCGGAAGAAAGCACGTGGATTTCATGTTCAGAGGAGCAAAGATCTCGCGGGCGCAGAATGAATCGAGCGGTTCGTCTGCTATTCGCTGCAGGAGTTCGCCCAGGAGGATAAATCCGATATCGCTGTATTCGGCGCGAGTTCCAGGCTCTGCCTGAAGAGGGACTTGAAAAGCCAACTCGAAGATCGTCCTGCGATCTGTTGCGTGCTCGAATAGTCTTTCGTAGGCAGGCAGCCCTGAGGAGTGGGCCAGCAGCATCTCGATTGTGACCTCCTTTCGGCGAGGATCCTGCCCTTGAAACTCGGGCAGGAGTTCCACAATGGGCTGTCGCAAGTCGAGATTGGCGCGCTCATACAGCAGCATTGCCATTGCAGTAGTTGCGGCCACTTTTGTAACCGACGCAAGATCGAAGATTGTTGAGAGAGTCACATTTTCGGAAGCCTCGTCATAGGTGAATCTTCCGACCGACCCCTGGAGCACCAGCTCATCTTTCCTTAAAACAGCGAATGCTGCTCCAGGAAAGGCCCTCTGTTTGATTCCTTCGGCTAGCACTGCCAGTGCCTGCTGTCCGGTGTATCCGCGCGCGCGGCGAATGGCGCATCCAGGGGATTGTCCTATGACCTCAAAGCCGTGCCCGGAAGGAAGATCGCTCATCTGAACCAGTGTAAGTGCAAGAGGATCACCGATAATTAGTCGGATCCGGTATGCCTGCTTCGGCAAAGCCCTTTCGCCGCAATTGGCACGAGTCGCAATGACCACAAGCGAAGCCATTGAGTGATGGATCGTAGCAGCTTGTGGTGAGAGAATAATCCACTCCTAATTTTGTGCCGGTCGAGATAATTTGCGCTTTCGTCATCAGAATGAGCGGAGCGTGGATTTTGAAACGTCCGCCCTCAACCCCCACCTTTGTTGCGAGATTTGCAAGATCTTGAAAGGCACTAATGAATTCAGGGCGGCAATCGGGATATCCGCTGTAATCCAGCGCATTCACTCCGATGAAGATATCGAATGCTCCCATCACTTCCGAAACACCAAGAGCGAAGGAGAGAAAGATTGTGTTCCGAGCAGGGACATAGGTAAGAGGAATTCCCGCAGAAATCTGGGTGTGGTTGCGATCCTTCGGCACATCGATGTCGGAAGTGAGCGCTGAACCTCCGAACTGCCGCAGATCAAAACTTATGATCGAATGCTTTGCCCCCAGCGCCTGAGCGATACGCTCGGCCGCGCGCAGTTCGATTCTGTGTCGCTGTCCGTAATCGAAACTAACTGCGTAGAGCTTGAATCCTTGCTGCTTGGCGATCGCAAGCACGGTGGCCGAATCGAGTCCGCCACTCAGCAGGACAACGGCTTTGGGATTTCGGGATTCCACGAACATTCTTTGTCTCGCTTTGTCTCGTTGCTGCGTAGCTTATGGCCTGCGATTCTCAACGATGTCTTAGAAGCAGCAACCCTGCTGCGGCCTCCTCAATCTAATCGCCACAGAGCAACTGCCAGCCATTCTTCACTGTAGTTGGGGGCCAAAATGCACCGCAAGCCAGTCCTGGTTATCGCTGTGTCGATGACGCTTTCATTTCTGCTAACGGCTTGCGGTGGAGCAAACTCCCAATCCAGTTCAGTTGCTCAGCCGCCAGCCCCAGCAGCAGGCAGTCCGGTCTCACCGGCACCGAACAACCCGCAGCCTGGATCTGGCAGCAGCTCGGGTGCAGGAACTGGATCAAGCTCAGGATCGGGATCGAGCGGTACCACACAAGCTGTCTTTACAGAGAAGCGGTTCTCGATTCCCAATGTGGGCCACATCCTTGTCGCTGATTTTAATCATGACAATCGTCCCGACTTGCTGATCTACGGCAATACGCTTCAGCTATTGCTGAATAACGGCCATGGAGACTTTGTATCTCCTATTTCGCTGAGCTTGCCCGCTTCCTATACTTCGGTTGCTCAAGTGGCTCTCGTGGATTTGAATTCAGATGGCTATCTCGACATCGCCGCATGTGTTAACAACAATAACGGTACGTCAGGCGCTGCTGCAGTCTACTTGAACGACCACACCGGGAATTTCCTCCTTCGACAAGTGATTCTATTCTCAGCAGCATGTAAGGGAATCGCCGGCGGTGACGCAAACCGCGATGGAAAGGCCGATCTCGCCGTCAGTTATTTCACCGGATCGGCGACCACTCCAGTGAATGCAATTGCCACTTGGTTCGGCGACGGAGCAGGCCATTTTGCGAATCCAATAACTCAATCAAACATTGCGCTTACAGTTACGCGGGATCCTCTGCGCAACCCTTGCAGCATGGCTGCCGCAGTGGGCGACGATTTCGATGGTGACGGTACCCTGGATTTATTCCTGTTTGGGTATTGTCAAGCCAGTGCTGTGAATACGGGAGACATTTATCTGGCGCACGGCGATGGCTCCGGACACTACACGTTGACTGAAATCGCCGAGGTGAACACCAGTATCTCGGGCGCTCCGTACCTCAAGGACATTAACGATGATGGCAAGATCGATGTCGTTTATACCGAGGAGCAATTTGGGCCGCATGCCTCGGACGGCAGCGACGTTGTGTATGCGCTAAACAATGGCGCCGGCGGATTCACGCTACATACAGCAGGCACTGAGAGTTCGTACGCGGCAAATGGCAGCTTCGTGAATGCCGGATCACCTCTAGATACCGCGGATACCTTAATAGAAGGCTTCAGCACCGAGAGCTGCTGTACCGCGATTCCCGCGGTTTACGGCGTGAAACTCTTCACGCCGATCAGGAGTTCGCCCTCGCAGACCTGGATTTACGGGCAGAACACATATTCGCCGCCGGGTAGAGTTTATGGGATTGCTTCTGCTGACTTTGACGGCAACGGCACCCAAGACTTCGCTGTTGTCGAGCAGGATTACCCAAACAACAATTCAAGTCTGCACGTGTATTTGAATGTGAAGAAGTAGGAAAGGCGAACAGCCCCGGTGGTTGCGATTAGACACTCTCGCCGACCGTCGCGGCTTGGGCTTGTTCGGGGGTGACCACGGCGGCGCGACGCAGGCGGAAGTCACCGCGTTCGAAAACGGCGGTCAGGGCTGCGACGATGCGCGGATCGAACTTCGTATTTACCAGCGAATTGATAATGCGCACGACATACTCAGGATCCATCGCCGCCTGGTATGGACGATTCGTGGTCATGGCGTCGAAACAATCCGCAACCATGATGAT
>DATLKS010000891.1:0-3559 GCA_035538255.1 Terriglobales bacterium | reverse complement strand
AATAGAGCCGATTCCACAATAAAGACGCCCGCCGACCTGCAACCAACGTTATCTGTTCTTCCTAAGAACTTTCAACGCGTATCAGTGCCGTCTGAGGTGGGCGCTATGGCATCTCCAGCGAAATTTCGTATTGATGTTGCTATGCATGACCTGCTCATGCATACGAGTAGGCCGTCAATGCCTCCCGAACCCAAAGGGTTGGCGCTGCCGGAGCCGCAATTCCCACAGCATCCGGAATTGCTAAGTGATCCGGGTCCCGAACACCCACCCGAGAAACGGCAATGGGCCAGCAAAGAGATTTACCGCAAAATGCGGGGTTGGTTGTTTCCGTACATTCGCTCGCGTGTTATGCCTGGAGAGTTTCATCCCATTACGGCCTACCTGTTTGTCGAATACAAATGCAATTTGGACTGTTGGTATTGCTGGGCGTATGACAATCGCGTGAAGGGCATGAGCGAGGACGTCGCACGACGTTCGATCGACTGGCTGCACGACCATGGTTGCCGCGTCCTGGCTCTCATGGGCGGCGAACCGCTGCTTCGCCCCCAGTTCGTGCACAAAGTGGTCTCCTATGCCGCGAAGAAGGGATTCTGGATCTACATCGCCACAAACGGACGCCTGTTGCGGCCTGAAGTCGCAGACCGGTTGGGTGACGCGGGCGTGGCCGTCTTCAATTTCGCTCTGGATTCCTGGGACCTGAAGCCGAGTCTCCCGAAAGCTCTCGTTCCTGCTAGAGAGAATCTGGAATATGTTTTGCGCAAGCAGTACACCCAGGGCTACATGGTGTTTTTTAATATGAACATTTGCCGCAACAATCTGCAGGATGTGCGGCAGCTGACCGACTACGCCCACGATCACCGCATAGCCACCGACTATCACATCAATGAAACGCCAATGCTTGAGCAGGACGAGCACTTCAAACATATGGAGGAAAATCCAACCTATATCCGTCCGCAGGATTGGCGTGAAGTCGATACGTTGCTTGATTGGCTGATCGAGAAGAATAAAGCGGGCTATCAAATGGTGAACTCCGTGCAGCGTCTCCAGGAGACCAAGGCTTTTGTGCGCATGGCCTCCGGTGTCGATTTGAAAAAGTACGGTTGGTACGGAGACGGAACAAATGCCAACGGGCACACCGCCGAATTACTCGCCTCGATGCCGGGAATTGTTCAGGATGCAAGTGGCGAGCTGCGTTTCGCGGAGTGGAACTGCCGGGCAGGGCAGAACAACGTGATTATCCGCACTGACGGGACAGTTGCGCCGTGTTTTCCGATGTATTCCTCAAGTTTTGATTGGGGAAATATTGATGAACCCAAGTTCGATCAGCAGCAACTGGGCGCCATGAAGAAAACTTGTCAGCGCCACTGTTTCTCGACGCTGAACCACAATCTCGCCTACTGCTACAACGATGCACGGGTCATAAAGTGGGTGTGGACGAATCTGGTCACCAATCGTGTGCGGGGCGATAGCGCGCGCAGCTTCGAAGACTGAGGAACGCACGATGCCTATGCTTGGTTCTCGCATCCGGCCGTTTTACTGGAACAGTCTTTTGCTCGCTGTAGTGGCAGGATTGCTGCCGGCTGCGCAGCTAGTTTCGCAGGAGAAGGCTCCTCTAGAAGTTCGTCCAAGCGACACAACGCTCCAGCCCGCGCGCGCCGATGCGACACCAGAACGGATCTTCGCCGAGCTCATGCGACACAACCAGCAGCGCAATGCCGAGCTGCGGTCGTATTCTGAAATGCGCAGTTATTCGGTGACCGATCCGAAAGGCAAAGTGCATGCGCAGGCGGTAGTCCGGCTGGACTATCGCGCGCCAGACACCAAGTCCTTTGCCCCGATCTCGGAGAAGGGATCGGCCGTAGTGCGGCATCTTGTGCTCAACCGTTTAATGGAGAGCGAAGTAGACGCGGCATCCGGCAAGGGCCACCGGGACAGCACCATCAACCCGACAAATTACACCTTCAGCTTGCTGGGCGAGCAGGACCTGGGCGGCAACCGTTGCTTCGTGTTGCAAGCCACTCCTACGCGAAAAGACAAATACCTTTTCGACGGGAAGGTGTGGATTGATGCGCAAGACTATGCCGTCGTGCAGATCGTAGGGCACCCGGCGAAAAAACTTTCTCTATGGGTGGATAAGGCGGACTTTGTGCGGCGCTATCAAAAAATTGGTGATTTTTGGCTGCCGCTAAAAGACGAGACTTCGGTGCACGTGAAACTTTACGGCAGCAAGATTCTCACGATCGATCACCAGAGCTACACGATTAATGAAGTTCGTAGTGCGCAGGGACGGCAAGCGGGACAAGACGCGGAGTGAATTGCGAATTTATTGCGGATACCGATTCGGAAAGAAAGACTACGCAAGACAAGGAGACAACATGGCAACGAGACTCGTTCAAATTGAGCAGGATCAGGAACTCAAACAACGCCTCGCGGCCGAAAGAGCCCGCCTGCGGCAACAGGCCGGACTTTCCTCGCCGAGTCACTTCCATCGTCCCGTCGAACGAGCGTTCACGGCGGAGGAACGCAACCGGGTAACGATCTTGTTCGGCGGCTTCACCTGGAAGCACGAAGACCTGATCCGAGCCGTGTTTCAAGGCTGCGGCTACAACTGCGAGAAGCTTCCTGTCCCGGACGTGGCCGGCTTCCAAACGGGGAAGGAGTTCGGCAACAACGGGCAATGTAATCCGACGTATTTCACGGTCGGCAACCTCGTGCAGTATCTGCAATTTTTGGAGAAACAGGGTCTTTCCCGCCAGCACATCTTGGACCATTACGTGTTCTTCACCGCTGGTTCCTGTGGCCCGTGCCGCTTCGGAATGTATGAAGCGGAATATCGTTTCGCGTTGAAGAACGCGGGTTTTGACGGCTTCAGAGTGCTGCTGTTCAAAGATAGCGATGGAATCAAGGCCGAGTCTGGAGAGCCGGGACTGAAGTTCAGTGTTGACTTCGGCTTCGGAATGCTGAACGCCATGCACCTCGGCGACGTCATCAACGACTTGGTTTACCAAATTCGCCCGTTTGAGGTGAACAAAGGCGAAACCGATCGCGTGTTTCGCGAGACGGTGGATGGATTGTGCGCCGATCTAAAGAATCGTAAGGCGTTTGAAATCGAACAACTGGCGCCGGCTTGGGCTAAAGCAAAGTTCAAGAGCAACAAAATCCTGCGCAACACTGTTAACGTGTTCGGCAAATGGCATGAGCATATGTGGGGCAAGGATTATTTGCATGCACTACGCAACGGCAAAAACAGAATGAATTCCATTGACGTCGACCGCCTGCGCGTAAAACCCGTGGTCAAAATCACCGGCGAATTCTGGGCGCAGATCACGGAAGGCGATGGAAACTTTCACATGTTTGAATTCCTGGAGCGCGAAGGCGCACAGGTTATCGTCGAGCCCATCGCAACCTGGGTGGCGTATCTGATGTACCAGGCCAAAGCGCACGCGATAGCAAAATGGCCTGTCAATCGCCCGCATCGCACTCCGAAATGGTACGAGCTCAAGAAGCAGTTTGCGAATTACATTGGCCTGCGCAAGAAACTATGGGCCATCGGCGCCGG
>DATLKS010000890.1:0-6117 GCA_035538255.1 Terriglobales bacterium | reverse complement strand
TTGCCGGCAGAGCGGAGCTGCTCGGCACGTTCAAAGCTGCGCATGGCTTCTTCCAGTTCGGCAGCAACTGCCTGCGCCGGGCGTCCGGCGCGCAACTGAGCCTTTGCGTGCCGCTCATGCAGGATACCTGTGTAATACGAGCGGGCGTACTGCTCCTGGAGAGCACTGAAGATGCCGGCAGCCTCGTTAAAACGATCGCTGGTGTCTCCAGTGAACTGGTCGGTAATCGCCAACCCTAAAATACGCTGTGCCATCTGGTGCATGGGATCTACGGCGAGGATGTCGCGAAAGATCGATTCGGCCTCTTCAGGCTCATTCAAGTAACGATAACGTTCCGCCTTCGCAATGGCTGCGCCAATCCCTGCCTGCGAAATGGATTTGAGCTTGAGTTCCACGATCAGACCTCCCACGCCTCAGGATGACAAATCTTGGTGCTTCGCTCTGTTTAAATTCTCAGCAGCGAATACGCCGCGGCCAGTGTCCCCACGACCGCTACTCCATAGCATGCCGCGAACACCATTTCGTTTAAATGCTTGATCTGCAGGCCGTCATAAAGCGTGTAGCGAAAACGGTGTGCGAAATGGAATAGTGGCAGCGAGCACAACGCAAACAAATAAAGCCGGGTAATCGGCGATTCGACGAGCTGGAGCAGGGCTGCATAATGCGGAGCATGCATCCAGCCCAGGGGAATCGCGATTCCAAAGAGGAACAACTGCACAGGCAAGAACAGAGCAGCAACCACGCCGCCTGCGCTGAACAAAGTCCAAAAGACCGGTTCTGTTTCTTTGCTAACCATGAATTCCTCTCAGCGCGTCAACACGATGGCGAGAATGGCAATGCTGATCACGATCCAGGCCAGGTACTGCGGCCCAGAGATTAGCAGGGCCGGCACCTTGATCCCGCGAACGCGTACTGTCATCGCCTTCGGAGCCAGATTGAACCAGGTAATCGAGTGCAGCAGAAGGAAGGCAAAGGCGACGATGTTGATGGCAATCAACCATGGCGAAGCCATGCGACGCATGAAATGTGCATAGACATCAGCCCCTCTGCTCAGAGCCCATATTTGGACAAGCAGCAACGCTACGGTCCATGCCACGGCCACGCTGCTCAATTCGCGCAAGATAAACTTCACGTATACCGGTTTGTCCAACCACCAGTAAGTCGAGATTGGAGGCCGGTACCAGCGCGGATGGAACTCTGTGTAAGCGGGAAGCGCCGCGGGCGTGGCTGCCGGCTCTGAAGTTGCGGCCCGTACTGCTGGAGCGGCTGCCTGTGCTCTGCTCATCGTCCCTCCTCTCTGTGTGCCCAAGGCATCAAAAAGCGCTTCATTCCATCCATTGCGGCTGCAAGTTTGTACTGCTGGATTGCGCCTGCCGGGTCCACATGTTTTGGACACACTTTTGTGCATTCCCCGACGAAGGTGCAGCCCCAGATGCCCTCAGGATGCGAAAGCGCCGCCATGCGTTCGGCTGAGCCCTGGTCGCGCGAGTCTTTGTTGTAGCGCTGCGCGAGCGCCAAAGCCGCAGGTCCGACAAAGATAGGATCAAGTCCTGAAATGGGACAAGCGGCATAGCAGAGCAGACAATTGATGCACATGCTGTGCTGGCGAAATTCCTCGAGCTGATTCGGAGTCTGCAGATACTCGCCGGCTCCGTTGCCGTTCTCATGGATGAGCCACGGCTTTACTTTTTTGAGCTTTTCCAGAAAATCCGAGATCTCAATTACCAGGTCGCGTACCACTGGAAAATTGCGCAGCGGCTCGATCTTTAGCGGGCCGGGCGCGTACTGTGAAAGGAAGGTTGCGCAGCCAAGCTTAGGCTCATTGTTGACCATGTAGCCGCAGCTTCCGCAGATGCCCATGCGGCACGACCAGCGGAAGGTCAGCGTGCCATCGAGTTTGTCCTTGATGTAGTTGAGCGCATCGAGGATCACCCATTCCGCTTTCACCGGCACTTCAAATCGCTGCAGATAAGGCTCGGCGTCGCGCTCAGGACTGTAACGTGCAACTTGAAGTTCGATTGTTTGTGCCTTCGTCATGCGCTCGCCACCTGCTTGACCGTCTGTGTCTGCTGGCCGTAAACGCGCTCGCCGGGAGGCCACCGCGTGATCACCACTCCTGAGTAGTCAATGCGGATCGATCCATCCGCTGCGCGAGTGATCATCGAGTGCGCCAGAAAATTGCGGTCGTCGCGCGCGGGATGGTCGGTCCGCTGGTGGGCTCCGCGCGATTCCGTGCGATGCAATGCGCTGTGCACGATGCAAGTCGCGACGTCGAGCATGCACGTCAGCTCCAGCGCCGAAAGCAGCTCGGTATTGAAAGTGCGCGAATGATCGTCGAGCGCAAGATTTTGTGCCCGCTCCCGCAGCTCCGCCAAGACGCCTGCGGCAGCGCGCAGCGAATTCTCGGTGCGATAGATGCCGGCGCCGTCTTCGACTGCTTTCTGCATGGCCTCGCGAATCGTGGCCACGCGCTCGGTGCCGCCGGTCTTACGCAGGAATTCCTGTTCGAGCCGCCGACGCTCATCTTCCGCCTGCGCCAGAATCGGTGAACTAACAGTGCCGGATGCACTTTGAGCATATTCGGCGGCAGCTTTGCCGGCACGCGCACCGAACACTAGAATCTCGGGCAGCGAGTTCGAACCAAGACGATTAGCGCCGTTAATGCTCACGCAGGCGCACTCGCCGGCAGCAAGCAATCCTTCGATCGGCGTGGCGCCATCGATATCGGTCGATATGCCGCCCATCATGTAGTGCACGACAGGGCGCACCGGGATAAGCTGCGTGACGGGATCGAGTCCTTCGTATTTCAGGCACAGCTCGCGCACGAAAGGCAGCTTCTGATTGATCAACCTTTCTCCGAGATGGGTCAGGTCGAGATGGACCACGGGCCCATATGGGCCGTTGATTGTGCGGCCTTTTTCGAATTCCTTTACGAAAGCCTGGGACAGCCGGTCCCGCGGACCAAGCTCCATAGAACGCAACACCGGCTTGGGCTCTGGCCGGCCGAGGTTGTAGTCCTGCAGATAGCGGTATCCGTCTTTGTTCAGCAGGTATCCGCCTTCCGCACGCGCCGCTTCCGTAATCAGGATTCCCGTAAAGGGAAGGCCGGTGGGGTGATACTGCACGAACTCCATGTCCTTGAGCGGACCGCCAGCGCGAAGCACCAGAGCCATTCCGTCGCCGGTCTTGATTGCCGCATTCGTGGTATACGGGAAGACGCGTCCACAGCCGCCGGTGCAGATGATCACGGCTTTGGCCGTGATCGCCTGAATTCGCCCTGACATTAGTTCGATCGCGACCACGCCATAGACCCGCCCGTCGTCGACGAGCAGCTTGGTGACAAACCACTCGTCGTAGCGTTCAATCTCGTTGTATTTGAGCGTGGTCTGAAAGAGCGTGTGCAGAATGTGGAAGCCGGTTTTGTCGGCGGCGAACCAGGTACGCTTCTTCTTCATTCCGCCAAAAGCGCGCACCGCGATATGTCCGTCGGGTTCGCGGCTCCAGGGACATCCCCAATGCTCCAGACGGAGCAGCTCCTGCGGAGCCTCTTTGACAAAAGCCTCGACTGCATCTTGATCGCACAACCAATCGCCGCCGGAGATGGTGTCGTAACAGTGCTCGTCGAGGGAGTCGTCGGCCTTGGCGACTGCTGCGGCTCCACCCTCGGCAGCCACAGTATGGCTGCGCATCGGGTATACCTTCGAAATAACTGCCACGCGAAGGTTGGGATTGGTTTCAGCAACGGCAATGGCAGCGCGCAGACCTGCTCCGCCGCCACCAACGAGTAGTACGTCGTGGGAAGACGTGTCCATGGGGCCTCAACGAACCGCGCCAGATCCAGTGCCGCTTCATGGCGACCACTGGTGATTTTCCTTGTCAGGGCCTGAGCACGGGCCTAAAGGGAGCCCGAATGGACTGCAGCCCGGATGAGCGAATCAAATTCGCTTGGCTGCTCCAAACTGCGATCATGATCCGCCGCGGCGGATCGAAATCAGGGCCGAACGTTCACTTCGGCGGATTTGCGCCGAAGATCGCGACCGTACAGGAGCCGACGAGCTCGCAGCCAATGGCGGCGAACTTCTTTTATTCCCAAGGGCCGAACGCGCGGAGCCGAGGCAAGGGGCCAGTCCGTCGAAGTGAATGCGAATTGACTAGTCCAAGCGGCAAAATTCTGCTACTAAACACAGCCACATTGCAAGTGGAAAAGACACTTCCGAAAGGCTACTCGATCCGCACCAGCTCCCTCACATCCACATCCACATCGACCCGTTCGCGGACGGGCATAGCGGAAATCGTTTGCGGCGCGCGCCAGTGATCGATGTACGAGATCTGATGGACACACGAGACGGTGCAATGGGGTGCGCAGCCCTTCTCGGTGAGGAACTCACGGCGGATATCGTCGATTGTGTACTCGTTAAGAGGCTTAGCGGGAAATCCGCGCTGCTGTGAACAATAGTGCACGAGACCGTTCTCGCAGATATAGAGGTAGCGGGAACCGGCGCGGCAACGCCAGTTGTTGGGCTTGCCATCGGCGATGGCATCCTGGAAATGATTGAAGCGCGAGTAGTTCTTCTTTTCGAATGACTTCATCAGGCGGTAAACATCGCGCTCTTCCGGCTTCAGTGGTTTCAGTTGACCGCTTCCGTCGTGAATGATGCCGATGGTCGACGTGAATCCGAGTTGCAAAGCGCGGGTGCCGACCATCACTGCATCGTGCGGATTGTGAATGCCGCCGCCAACCACAGAATTGATGTTCACGTGAAAAGTTGCATGTTCCGAGAGCAGTTGCAGCTTCTTGTCCAGCACCTTGAGGCTCTTTTTTGAAATATCGTCGGGCATCACGTTGTCGATCGAGATCTGCAGGTGATCGAGTCCGGCTTTGTTGAGCCGGTGGATGCGCTCGGCGGTGAGCAGATAACCGTTGGTGATCATCCCGGCGATGATGCCATTGCGACGGATGCGCTCGATGATCAGATCCAGATCGGGATGCAGCAAAGGCTCGCCACCGCTAATGGTCACGATAGTGGTCCCAAGCTGCCCGAGGCGATCGATGCGCTCGTACATCGTCTGGACGGGAACTGGCTTGGAGAAATCGTCGTACTCGTTGCAGTAGGCGCAGGAAAGATTGCACCGCCGCATGGGGACGATGTGCGCCATAACGGGATGATCTTTGGACGCTAGCGCTTTGCCGATCATCCAAAGCTCGCGCACACGGCGCTTTGCTGCCGCAACCTCCCGCCGGATTCGGGACGGCGGCTGTGGGGGAGTGAGTCTCGCTGTCATCGTTCGTGGTTCATCTTCTATTTAAACATAGGGTTACAGCGAGTCCCGCCGAGCGGTCAATTTTCCCAGGTGAACGGTAGAGAACCGGCACCGATTTGGGGGAAGCTCTACGCTGATATGGACACGGGCCGAGGCGGCCGTATCCACGTGACCTTTATCCCGCGATTGCAGCCCAGCCGGCATTCAGCAGGACCATCAGTAAGAACCAGCCCGCCATGACGGCGATGCCGGTAGAAATCTTCTTTCTGCCGACGACTGCAAAGCCGATGCCGATCAGTACAAACAGCCAGATGGTGAATACGTCAAACCAGCTCGCCACTCGGTAAAGCCACGGGGCGGTGTCGGTAATTGTCATGTAATAGGCAGCGTTGGTTCCCACCGGATTGCTGAAATTAAAGTTATCCAGATTGCTCCCCGCAAAGAGCGTGACAATCCCTAGTACCGATTTGATAATGCCGATCAAGCCGGCATACATGACGATCGCGAGCGCCTGGCCGAACTTGATCTCCGTGCCCACGCCGAAGTTGAACGTCGCCATGAGCACACCAGCGATGATGAGATTTACGATCAGAACCACTATGGGAATGCAGTAGGAGATGACCTTCGTGACTGTGACCGAGATATTCATCTGCCGGGCGCGTTGATCGGGCGGCAGAGAATCCATGCGCTCAGAAGCTTTAGGATTGAGCTTGATTTGATTCTCAGTTACGCGCTCAAAGCCGACTTGCTTATCCACGGTAAAGACCAGGGCGTAGGCGAATATCGAGCTCAGCACAAAGGGAACCCACCAACTCGCGTTGCGGCGCAGGTCGGCAAAGGTGCTTGATGGTGCGA
>DATLKS010000889.1:0-2628 GCA_035538255.1 Terriglobales bacterium | reverse complement strand
ACTCCGATATCGCGACGAAAACGGCGTGTTCCAGCGCGCACAGGAAGAAGGACGCCGGACTGCTCCGCCACTCATCGAGCTTGGACATTTGCTGAGAGCGTCACGCGCTGTCGAGGCGAATAAAGAGACCGCGGCGGACCTTGCCTACTTGCGCGGACGAGGCACGTCACTTGGCGGCATGCGCCCGAAATGCACGGTCATTGACGATGACGGAGCGCTCAGCATTGGAAAATTTCCCAGCATCGCGGATGAGCGCGCCGTTACCAAGGGAGAAGTGCTCGCTCTGACGCTTGCCAGAAAGGCCGGGATCAAAGCTGCCGCAGCGCGTATCGTCCAGAGCGAAGACTTGCCGGTTGCGCTGATCCGCCGCTTCGATCGCAGACTCAACGGCGAACGCGTAATGTATGTCTCCGCCGCGACGATGCTCGGTGTCGAGGTGACGGAACCCGAGGAACATACTTACTCCGAGATCGTGGACGCAATCCGGGTACATGGGGCCGACGCGCAGGCCGATATCGAAGAACTTTGGCGGCGGATTGCCTTCTCGATTCTGATTACGAATGTTGACGACCATCTGCGGAATCACGGCTTCTTGCATGAAGATCGGGAATTCTGGCGCCTGTCGCCTGCCTTCGACATCAACCCATCGCCCGAACGCGTGCGTGAGTTGAAGACGTGGATATCCGAGGATGCGGGTCCCGACATGACCATTGACGCCCTCATGTCTGTGATTGCTTATTTCCGCATCACGAAGGCGCGTGCCAAGGAGATATTGAACGAAGTTGCGTATTCCGCGGAGAGTTGGCGCACAACTGGACAAAGTATCGGCATGAGCGACGAAGAGCTTGAGCCTTTTGTCGATGCCTTCGAACACGGCGAACGCAGCGCCGCAAAAAAGCTTATCTGAAGATTAGTACCGATTGAAGGTCCGCAGACAGAGCGGAAAGCCTTTACGGCTGGGTGACGTTGGGATCACGCCATTTGCGCCAAATAGTGTCGCCTTTATGGCGCGATTTTCTTCTATTTGGCGCGATTTCATGTTTTCATTGCGCGATATCTGCAATCGCGCAAGTTATCCTTGCTTCGGGAATCTCTCAGCAAAATGAGCCAATTGAAGAAAGGGCTGTACGATCAGTTGATCACTCGGTCGGTTCGGGATGCTCTCGAAGAGCAGAACGGACCGGGCGTGAACGCATCGATCGACGAGCTTGAAGAAAGCGATGGCCCGGATTACTTGGCCCGCCACCTTGCCCGTCAGATCAAGACTGCTCTTCGCGGCCTTTCAGGCGAAGAACGGAAACGTCGCCAAATTGGATTGGCGAATAGCCTACTGGGTTTCATTCAGGATCGTGCGGATAGTCTCGAGACAGACGTCATTGAGGATCCAGGAAAGATCCTTCGTTCCGTATATTCCGGGCCAGTTCCCCCACTTGGTCCAACGACGCCTCTCAGCGCTACTAACCTGCTGATGAACGCCGTCGGGGAGCCGCGATTGGGCTTCGCTGAGCGCTATGCCAAGCTTGGCCGGAAACACCCCGCGCGAACGGGAAACACTGCTCGCGGGATCTGGAAGATGATGCAATCTGAGCAGAGTGAAGATGCGTACAATTTGCCCGCTGGAATGTACGCAAATTGTACGTCTGAGTAGAATTTCAACTCTCTGGCTTCTGCTAAGTTGTTTATAATGTGGTGGCCAGGGACGGGATTGAACCGCCGACGCCGGCCTTTTCAGGGCCGCGCTCTACCACTGAGCTACCTGGCCTCAGTGCCAACTGCGCGTTGCATTTCCTGTGCGGGATTCCGGCGAAGGCCGAAAATTGGTGGGACGGGTCCTCGAACAGTGCGCTGCAACAACCACGTCAGTATACCAACTTCGCAGGGACGGGCCAAACCTGGGCGAGCGCGGGAACAGGGTGACGGAACGATGGTTGAGTCGTGCGGTCGGCTGGGCGGGCTATAGGGAATCTCTGCATGCAATGAAAACGGTCCGGCGCCGGCGAACCAAGTTGATCTCAAAAGGTAAAATCAACTGCACACGAAATCTGATTTGTCCGGTGAGGTAAAGCGTGGCCACCCTGGAGATCACCTTCCTGCAGAGCCAACTCGAGGAGCGCAAGCGGCGGCTGGAACTCGCCATCGCACACGCTCCGCAGAACGGCAGTCTGGCGGCTCTGTTGCGCGAAGTGGATTCGGCCCTGGAACGCATGGACAACGGCACGTATGGCTTCTGCCAGGAGTGCCATGACGCGGTGGAGCGAGATCGTCTTCTGGCCGATCCGCTGGTCTGCTATTGCCTGGATCACTTGACCCAGGCGCAACGGACGGCGTTGCAGCGCGATCTTGATCTCGCCAGCGAGGTGCAGCGCAATCTGCTGCCTCAACCCAATCTTCGCGTCGGTGATTGGGAAACCAGTTACCATTACGCTCCCCTTGGTCCGGTCAGCGGGGATTATTGCGACTTGATCCCCTACGATGGGCAGCTCTTTTTCGTCCTTGGCGACGTCTCGGGCAAAGGTGTAGCCGCTTCGATGCTCATTACGCAATTGCATGCCTTGTTCCGGAGCCTGACCCGCCTCGGGCTGGGTCTCGGCCAAATCATCGCGCAAGCCAATCGCGTTCTCTGAGAAA
>DATLKS010000888.1:0-1885 GCA_035538255.1 Terriglobales bacterium | reverse complement strand
AACAATTCGTAAGCTGTTGCTCTGCTTGCTTCAGACCCTGCATGCTATGTCGCATCCAGGAGACCACACAGGGAAAAACGCGTTGCGAGGGAATATACGACTCCGTATTGCGCCCCCACTCGCATAACGGTCACCGCCGTCGGCTCCATCCAGTACCAGGCATCTCCCGTTCGCTGGTTGCCAACGCGATTGGAAAATCACGGCGCGGAGTTCGGCGTGTGTCTGAACGTGGGACCGTGGGTTGAATCGTATATATTCGTTGGAATCATCAAGAATCATGGAGACCCATGTGCGAATCGGGCATCTAATGGGCTAACAGTGAGCAGGACTGAAATGCGGGTTGCAGCAGAAGTGCGTGGGACTGTCGAGGAGGCTTTTCTGCAGGTGCACCGGGAGAATGCTCTCGGCATGCTCCTCCGGCCGGGCTCCATGGAGGTGGGCCCGTGCCGTTCCGCTCTGAGATGGACTAAGTTCGAACAGAGTGAGTTGGGATTGTGCACTCCTCATTCGGAGCAATGGATCGGGTCAGCGGACATGGAGCATCTGGTTGTTAGCATTTCTGACGCTGCGCTGGCGGCTGCATGCGATGGAGTGAGCGGCAGTGTAGAGCTGCGGCCGAACTGGAAGATGGCCGATACTCGACTAAGTTCTCTGCTCGCGGCCGTCAATTCGGAAAGGGTTGCGGGATTCCCAAGTGGGCGTCTGTTTCTGGATTCCGTGGAGCAGGCTTTGGCTGTGGCACTCGTCAATGGTTATGCGGTGCGCCACCGACCTGTACAGACGTATCGAGGCGGGCTCAGTCCCGCGCGCTTGAGGAGGGTGAAAGAGTTCGTGCACGCGAAGATGGAAGACGAGTTGAGGCTGCGCGACCTCGCGCAGTCAGTGGGGCTCAGCAGCGCTCATTTCTCGGAGATGTTTCGGAAGTCAATGGGAGAGACACCACATCAATTTGTCTTGCGTGTTAGGGTCGAGCGCGCTAAAGAAATGCTGCGCTCTGCCGAGATGCGGGTTCTTGATGTCGCCGTGGCGTGCGGATTCAAAACGCAGCAGCATTTTGCGCGCGCCTTCCGCCAACTGTGCGGGACTAGCCCTACTGAATATCGCGGCCATTTTCGGGGTCACGCTGTGCCCTTCGCGTCGGAGACCTCCTTTCACGAACACGCGCAGCAGTTGTGAGTGAGTTCATCTAACCCAATCAAAGAAACGACGCTGCACTCAGCGGTCGCCAACTCCTGCCTCGCGGGACACCGGTCAGAATCCTGGAAGCCAACGCGTACACCGGCGTGTCATCGGCGCCTCACGAAATTCCTCACGGTTGACGAGCAACCCGGAAGTTACCATCGGACTCACCCGTATGCGAGAGCCTTTCGCTATTCTCTCTAGGGCGAACCATCCTCTGGTCCTCCTCGGGAGTTCCTCGCTCACCGCGACAGGCTGGGACGGATCGTTCTATCCAAAAGGAACGCGATCAGCCGACTACCTCGCCTTCTATGAACATTCGGTTCGCACTTGAAAGGTTTCAAAACGGGTTGTCAAGCGACGATGCAATTCGAGGAATCTATGCTCATGATGTGCAGACGGCAGCCATGGCACGGTTAAGCGCTGTCGTTTTAAGAGGGCTGAACCTGTTCTTATGCGCCGAAACGTATTTGCTAACCGCTTTCGCGATGTCGGTGCGACATGACGCACTCGCACGGATTTCTGCGGCTTCCGCTAATTCTGCGATGAGTGCCTCTTGCACCTTGTCTAACTCTGGACGAATCGCTCCGGCCAGACTGCCCGGTATGTGATCCGGCGCTTTGCCCGAGCAACGCCATTCTGCTAGCAGCGAGAATTGAACGAGTTTGTTGGCTTCGATCTGGGCTCTGAAGAAGTCTGACACCCA
>DATLKS010000887.1:0-1636 GCA_035538255.1 Terriglobales bacterium | reverse complement strand
AATCCGGAGTTGATTGTTAACCGGGGCTGGTTGGTGCTCAAACACGAATACCCCAATCTCGTAGTAGCAATGCGCCACCGTAGGTCGGGTCAGTTGCGTGTCTTGAGTTTTAAGTTCGATGGCTGGAATGATCAGCCTCCTTCTCTGACGCTGTTAAGGTGCGACTCGGAAGAGGAGCTGCCGCACAGTCAGTGGCCGAAAAATCCTCCAGGAAAAACTTACTGGCATCCTGGGGGCTGGGTCTCGGGAAGCGGAATTCTTGTTCCCTCGAAACCGTTCATGTGCATGATTGGGATTCGCGAATATCACGAGCACCAACAACATGTGAAGGATGCATGGGAGAACTATAAAAATCAGTCCTCGTATGAATTGGGTCAACTTCTGACGTCGGCGCTCGTCAGAAGTGACCCAGTAGTGGTTGGTTAGAGTTACCCGGACTGAGTACAGGACGGAGATGGCGGGGTGTGCATTATCATCATCCGCGCCGTAGGCGCGCAGGGTGGGTGGAGACGAAGAAACAGAACCGTCAACATCATCCACGCCGCAGGCGTGAAGGCGGTCGCCGGGATAAAAGCTACTTGGCGGATGTACGGGTTGTGATGCGCTGGCGCAGAAAGCGGAAGTAGTCCGGACTCACGGAAAGACTCAGGACCTCTTCAATCACGGGCGAGAAGTAAGCCAGCGAGCGAATGATGCCGAGAGGTGGAGCATCGGCGGGGCGTGCCAGACGCCGCGCGGCAGCCAGAGTGAGCGCGTTCTCCACCGCCTCGAGCCGCACGCCGCGTTGGTGCAGTTGGGCCGCGAGTAGGCGGTCCGGACGCCGGACGGCACCACACGTGCCCGGAGTGGTACGGTAGGCATCGAGAAGCCTGCGGACATAGTCACGTTGTTCCATGAGTTCAGCCTTGCGGATCGCGCAGCGAAGCGCCGGTGATGGTGACAGTGTGGCAGTAATGCCGTACCCGGCTCAGCAGCGCCTCCACCATGGATTTGTTGCCCAGAAAAGTCTTCCATTCGTCGTAAATCAAATTCGTCGTGATGATGGTGGAGTGGCGATGATAGCGTTCCTCCATCAGCTTGAAAAAAATGTTCGATTGTTCAGGCTTGAGGTTTAGGTATCCGAATTCGTCAATCAATAAAACGTCCAAGCGAGCCAGGCGATTCAGCAACTGGCGGGTGGAGCGGTCGGCCAGCGAGGCGTACATTTCGTCGAACAGATCCTGAGCGCAGATGAACTGACAGCGATAGCCGTTCTGCAACGCCTTCAACAGGAGGCCGGAGGCAAGTCCCGTTTTCCCCACGCCGGTTTCGCCGACAAACACCAAGTTCTCGTGCTTGGCGACGAAGTCGAGTTCGGCAAAGGCGCGTATCTGTTTGCGATTCACGCTGGGCTGGCGCGACCAGGGAAACGTTTCCAGGGACCAGCGGTCTGGCATGTCGGCTCGGCGGATGCGCCATTCCAGCGCACTTTCCTGCCGGTCGTGCCATTGCGAGCGCAACAGTCCGGCAACGAACTCCGAGTACGAAACCTGCGTTTGTTCGGCCACGCACAACTGTTCGTCGTAAACGCTCAGCATGCGCCGGAGCTTGAGATTCTTCAGCAGTTGTTCCAGTTCTTCAGTCATGGGGATCCGAG
>DATLKS010000886.1:0-4438 GCA_035538255.1 Terriglobales bacterium | reverse complement strand
AGTTGAGACAAAAATTCATTTCGGGAGCTTGGAAAAGATGATCTCTGGGTTGTTGATGGCTTCTTTCAAGGGCACTTGGATGACTTTTATGCCGTTGAATCGTTCACGCCCCTCGATTCGAACGTCAACAGCTTCGGCGCTCGCGAGGAACAACCCAGTTCCGCTAGGCAGGAATGACCACGAGGTAATCCCACCGATTCTTGATTAATCAGCGTGAGGTGATGATCTATCACCTCCATGACTGACGCTGCAAAGAAGCCCTGCTCGATCTGTCATCGTTGGTTCCGTCCTGATCCGCGAGTTGGAACACGTCAACGTGCTTGCGGGCAAGCCGAGTGTCAAGCCCGACACCGCCGGAAGATGCAAGCTGCCTGGAGGAGACGGAATCCCGATTACTTTGTCGCCCGGCGTATGCAAGAGCGCAGTATGCGGGACCAACCTCCGGAGACACTGCGATTGCCGGCGCCGTTGAGCCGTCTTCCCTGGGACGTCGCGCAATCCGAGTTCGGGGTGCAAGGTGCTGATTTCCTTGGGGTTATGGGCACAGTTCTGCTGCACGCCGCGCAATTCGAGTTTAAGGCTTATCCGCCTGATTCTAAACACGTTGCGGGCACACTTCCTCCTTCCGTCGTGCAATCCGCGATCTCACCTCAGACAAGCTAGTGATGGACCGCTATGCGACTGGAGTTTCACCAACTGGAGCGACGCGGAGAGCATTTGCGCTCTCAGCACCCGGAGCAACAGAAGCGGTTACTAGCTTCCCTGGCCAGCTCCGGCCAGCAGACTCCGATCGTAGTCGTTCCCCTGGAGAACGAGCCGAATCGCTATGTGGTGATCGATGGCCACAAGCGCATGGCCGCCTTGCAGCAACTGCAGCGAGACAGTGTCGAAGCGGTTGTCTGGCCGATGACGGAAGCCGAGGCTTTGGTGCTGAACCGTTCCTCGCGTTGGTCCAAGCGGGAGAGCGCTTTGGAGAAAGGCTGGTTGTTGGCCGATCTCCAGCAACGCTTCGGTCACAACCTGGCGCAGTTGGCGCACCAGTTCGATCGCAGTGTGGGTTGGGTTTCCCGTCGCCTCGCCTTGGTGGAGGTGCTGCCGCAAAGTGTGCAGCAACAAGTGCGCAGCGGCGAGATCTCGGCGCAGGTGGCGACGAAGTATTTGTTGCCGGTGGCGCATTCCAGTCTGCAGGATTGCCGGCAGATGGCCGCCGCCTTCGCCCGCGGCAAGTTCACCGCGCGACAAGCCGTGCAGTTATACACCGCCTGGCGCCAGGCGTCGCCCCAGATCCGGCAACGCATTCTCCAACAGCCACAGCTGTTCTTGAAAGCCCAAGGCGAGACAGAGGTCCGACCTGCGGACAATTCCATCCCGCAAGTGCTCGGGGATCTGGCAACGATCGCAGCTCTGGCTCGCCGCGCCAACCAACGACTCAAGGGAGCGACCGCGGAACTGGAACGGATGGATCAAGCGCAGACCCAACAGATGCACGACCAGCTCCATCGCGCCCTACAGGAACTCAGCCGTCTAGCGATGCAAATCCCCCGCGAGGAAACATCCGGAAAGGAATCGCATGCTCAAACAACGGCAACGAACGGCGATTCTGGAACTGCATGCCCAGGGAGTCAAGAAACGGGAGATCGCTCGGGCGCTGGGCATCTCTCGCCTGAGTGTGCGCAAGGTTATTCGTTCCAACTCGACCGAAGTACCCCCGTTAGCGCGACCGGAGAAAGCCGAACCGTATCGCCAGCAGATTTTAGAATTGTTGGCCAGCTGCAAGGGGAATTTGGTACGGGTCCATGAAGAGCTCCGCGCCATGGGTGCGGATCTCTCCTATCAAGCGCTCACCGCTTTCTGCCGACGCCATGGCATCACGCAATCACCGCCCGTCCCCGCCGGGCGCTATGAATTTAACCCGGGCGAAGAATGCCAGCACGACACTTCTCCCCATGTCGTTGAAGTGGCCGGCAAAAAACGCAAGGTGCAGACAGCATCTGCCGTACTTTGCTACTCGCGGATGCTGTTCTTCCAATGCTATCCGACGTTCACCCGCTTCGACTGTAAGGTCTTTCTCACCGAGGCCCTACGGTTTTTCGGTGGGGTGCTCGACCGCATCATGATCGACAACACCCACGTGGTGGTGCTGCACGGAACCGGAAGCAACATGGTCCCGGTACCCGAGATGGCGGCCTTCGCCGAGCGCTTCGGGTTTACCTTTGTGGCCCACGAGCGGGGCGACGCCAACCGCTCGGCCCGCGTGGAACGGCCCTTCTCCTTCATCGAAAATAACTTCTTAGCGGGCCGTACCTTCTCCAGTTGGAAAGACCTAAACCAGCAAGCTCGAGAATGGTGTAACCGGGTGAACTCGACTTACAAGAAACATATCCACGCAGTTCCCCGCGAGTTGTTTGCCGTCGAGCAACTCCAACTCAAGCAGCTGCCCGTCTGGATACCCGAAGTTTATCGTTTGCACGAACGCATGGTGGATGTGGAAGGCTATGTGGCCCTGCATACCAACCGCTACTCGGTCCCGGTGGCCTGGATTGGCCGCCGCGTGGAGGTACGTGAGACCAAAGACAAGATCCAGATTCAACTCGATCTGCGTAACCTCGTCACCCACGAGCGCATCCCTGAGGAACAGCATCAGAGAATCACGCTTGCCTCTCACCGTCCCCCCCGCGGCCATGGTTTGAAGCGCAGCCAGACTCATCCCGAAGAACAAGCCATCGTCACCGCGGTCCCGGAGATCGCCGTCTATGTCGCCGCTCTCAAGCAACATAGTCGCAAGCTGGCGGTATTGAGCCTGCGTCAACTGCTGCAAATGGTGCGGGAATATCCCCGCGAGGCTCTGCTGGCTGCAGTCCACGAAGCCGCTCGCTATGGTTTGTACGATCTGGACCGCCTGGAACGGATGATTCTACGCCGCGTGCAACGCGACTTTTTCCTCCTCGAAGACGATCCCGAGAAAGAGCCCAACGATGACTGAAGAACTGGTTCAACTGCTGGAAAATCTCAAGCTTCGACGAATGCGCGAAATTTATGAAGAACAGTTACGCGCCGCCGAGAAACAGGACGTCACCTACTCCGAGTTCCTCACCCGCCTGCTCCGCGCACAATGGCACCATCGGCAAGAGACCGCCCTGGAGTACCGCATTCGGTGCGCCGATCTGCCCGAGCGCTGGTCCCTAGAGACCTTCCCGTTCGATCGCCAACCGGGCGTCAGCCACAAACTCATCCGCAGCTTCGCTGAACTCGACTTCATTGCCAAGGCAGAGAACATCGTGTTTATCGGTCCCACTTCCGTGGGCAAATCGGGCTTGGCGGCAGGCCTGGTATTGAAGGCGTTAGAGAACGGCTACCGATGTCGCTTCATCCTCGCTCAGGATCTTTTCGACGATATGTATGCCTCTCTCGCCGACCGCTCCTCACGCCAACTGGTCAAACGCTTGGCTCGCTTGGACGTGTTGCTCGTGGATGAACTGGGATACACCAATCTAAAACCGGAACAGGCCAATGTTTTCTTCAAACTCATGGAGGAACGTTATCGTCGTCACCCCACGATCATAACCAGCAATCTCGACTACGACGAATGGCCGAACTTGCTGGGTAATCGGCCCATGGCAGAAGCCCTGTTGAGTCGCCTCCGGCACTACTGCCACACCGTTCGTATCCAGGGCCCGCCTCTGCGCGAGCCGCAAGGTTGAGGAGTAAACATGCCGGATACTCTTCTCAGCCGCGAACAGTACGTGCAGCAGGTGCTCGAAGCTTACCAACTCACGCCTGGAACCAGCGGACAGGTACGCCCGCCGGACCGCCTGCTGGCCGCGCAACTCCAGCAGCGTGGCATTCCCCTACACACGATCGAGAATGCCCTCGTGCTTGCCGCAGCCCGCCGTATCTTCCGTTCTGCCGATGCCCCACCGCTGACCACGGTCCGTTCCTTGGCTTATTTCGTCCCAGTCATTGAGGAGTTGCTCACAACCCAGATCGGTGAGGACTACTTTCAACACCTGCGCCGCAAGCTCGAGCCTTTCTATTTCCACACCCCGACGCTAACTCGTCGCGGATGATACTTGCGCGCCGGCGTGGATGAGCCCAAGACTCGCTTGCTGGCTCTGCACTCTTCGCCAGCTGAGCTGATCCACCACGCTGATGGCGTGGGATGATAATACCCACTCTATCTCTGCTGACGGTTTCACCCGGTCCTAACAGCTGAACTCGCTGTCTCTACACCTTCGGTGGCAGACGACTGAAAGATTAGATGATTGAAGGATTAGATGATTCTCTGCCCTAATGTCGTGTTTCTCGCCTGGCACACTTTAAACTAGCGCACACGGATTATTCACGGATTATTCTTGATGAGCGCCGAAGGTTTGATTGCGGCATTCGGCTGGTTTCGCTTGGAACTCATGGGGCTCTTCATAAGCGGGATTGCTCCACA
>DATLKS010000885.1:0-12809 GCA_035538255.1 Terriglobales bacterium | reverse complement strand
GTCAATGGTACTTCGAGGTGTGGAACGAACCGAACATCGACTTCTGGGCGGGAAATCCAAAGCAGGCCACTTATTTCGAATTGTACGATCACACTGCGCACGCGCTGAAAGCGGTGAGTCCGCGTCTTCGCGTCGGCGGCCCGGCGACGGCTCAAGCCGCGTGGGCTGATGCGTTCATCCAGCACGTTGTCCAATCCAACGTGCCGGCCGATTTCGTCTCAACGCATGTCTATGCCAACGGCAGGGCACAAGACGTCTTCGGCACCAATGAAAATATTCCGCGCGATCAGATGGTCTGTCGTGCAGTGAAGAAGGTTCATGATCAGATCAAGGCGTCGCCGCGGCCCAACTTGCCGCTGATCTGGAGCGAGTACAACGCCAGCTACATGAATGAGCCGCAGATCACCGATCAGGTATTCATGGCGCCGTGGCTGGCTGACACGATTCGCCAGTGCGACGGGCTCGTCGACATGATGTCGTACTGGACGTTCTCCGATGTCTTCGAAGAAGGAGGAGTCGTGAAGGAGCCGTTCTACGGTGGCTTCGGACTCGTCGCAGCGTACGGACTTCCAAAGCCTTCTTACAATGCGTTCAGGATCCTCCACCTGCTCGGAGATCGACGATTGCCTTTGAATTCCACTCGGGCGCTCGCGACTACCAGGTCCGGTTCAGCGGTTCTCGCAGTATGGAACCTGGTTTTGCCGGGTGCGACCGGCTCCGCCACGTCAGTAACTTTCCAATTCTCCGGACTGAGTGGAGATCACTCCGCTCTGATCCATCGCGTCGATGCGGCGCATGGATCGTTATTAGCTGCCTATCAGCAGATGGGCAGCCCTAGGTATCCGACGCCCTCCCAAATTGAAACTCTACGCAGAACCGCAGAGTTGCCCTTGCCAGAGCAGAAGCCCATCAACGGCAACCAGTTGACGGTTGATTTGCCGGCACAGAGCCTGGCGGTAGTGGAGATCCGATAAGATCTAGTACCGGTAATGCGCCTGAAGAAAGTCGATCAGTGCTTCAGGCTCGTATGCCCGGATTCTTCAACACGAGATCGATGCCCCTGAACGGCACGATCTACATCGATCGCATGCAGAGCCGGACGTTTGCCTCCACCGAAAACTATAAGAAGTATTCCAAGCCGCGGCCCCGGCCATAGCACGAATACGGTGCCAATTATGTACCGGGATCGATTGCTGTCGTGTCTCCGGTTTGATGGTCCCGAATCTGGAACTTGAGGAACTCGTGAATCGCGTTCACCGCTTCGGGATTCTGACTTGAAACTCTGACACGAACGCCAGCAGGTAGATCCTCTACCTGATATCGGATTTCTGTCCGGAGCTTCTTCATCGTGGGTACGCCGGGTGGCGTTCGTGCGTGTATCAGCATCGGGGCATTGAAGTTGCCTTGGCTGAACATCATAGCGATGTGCTGCAGGTGCTCCCGAATCTCTTGGCGACTAGTCGCGTCGGACGGATTAGTGGCGAGTGCCTCAATGCTTCCACCATCCGGGAACAGCCGAAAATGATGGATGGTCTTCTCATGCGAGAAGCCCATCACCCGGTCCCCGCGCTCGATTACTTCCTGATGATGCTGGTCTGAAGTCTGCTGAGCGGAACCCGATAAGCAGAAGAACATCGAGAGCATAACTGCAGTCGCATGCCTCATGATCTTCTTCGACGAAGTCTGAGCCATTGTGTTAGCCGACTGGGACTGATTGAGTGCTCGAATCTATTTTATTCGCGAGTAGCGCCGGTGATGTCGCGCATCGAGATCAGCCCAAGCAAACGTCTCGGATCGGCGCGGTGTATCACTGGCAAGAATGGCCAACGTGCGAGTCGGCGCAAAACGACTTCAAGCGGATTGTCAGGATAGATCTGCGGCATGCGCGTCTTTGGGAGATTGTGCGCAATCGTCTCATCGCCCTTTCCCTTCGCAACCCACTGTTGCAGAGCAACCGTCGTGACACTGCACCAGCCAAAAGGAGAGTCGTCCACCAGGACTACGTTCGCCTCGCGATCTTTGGAAACCTTTAGGGCTTCGTCGATGGTCTGCTGCGATTCTAAAATAGGAACATCTACAGAATGCATTACGTCCTCCACGCGCAGGACGCGTTCTTCGCGCTGCTCTTCCATCGAAGGCAGCTCCAATCCGTCCTGCCGGCTAAGGACGTCGAAAATGCCTACCGGCTGGAGATTGCGTGCGATCAAATAAGCCAATGTGTTGGCCAGAATAACGGGCACGATGATCGAATAATTGCCGCTTACTTCGAGGACCATGAAGACAGAAGTGAAGGGGACACGCAGGAAGGCGGCGAAGAGAACTCCCATGCCTACAAGCGCATAGGTGCCGATCGAGCCGGTCACCAAATGGGGAAAGTAGAGCCTCTCAACTCCGCCTACGGCGCCCCCAAGCATCGCACCAATGAAAAGAGTGGGGGCAAACATTCCGCCGGGAGTGCCGCTGCTGAACGACAGAGTCGTAGTAAGGATTTTTAAACCGGCGAGAATCCCCATAATTTCCCAGGGAAACTGGCTATGCATCGCCTGGTCCATGAACTCATAACCGGCTCCCATAATTTCCGGCCGGCCCGCCCACGCAATGGCACCGATAATGAGTCCTGCCATTGCAGGTTGAAGAAATTGCGTCCACTGCGGGAGGCTCTTCATGCGCGGCCGCAGCATTTCGATCGCTTTTCCGAATACAACGGCAGCGAATGCTCCCACGATCCCCAGCGCTGCGTAGGCGATGAGCTCCGTAGGGACGATGAACTGCACTGCCGGGATCCGAAAAAGTGGTTGCGAGCCGAGGAAATAACGCGCAACTACAACGCTCGAAACTGCCGAAAGTACAACTGCCCCGAAGATCCCCGCGCTCCAGCGTCCGATGACCTCCTCAATCACGAAGAGAACCGCGGAGATCGGCGAATTGAACGCCGCTGAGAGTCCTGCGGCGGCTCCGATGGGAGCGATCAATCGCAAGCGGTCGCGGCTGAGCTTCAGCCGGCGACCTAAAGCCGACGCGATAGACGCGCCAATCTGTAACGATGGGTCTTCCGGCCCAAGCGACTGTCCCGATCCAATCGCCAATGCCGAGCAGAGGAATTTTCCGATTGCGGTGCGAAAGGGGATGTAGCCATCGTAGATGTACAGTGCAGCCTTCGTCTGATTCACGCCGCTGCCGCGTACGCGGGGAAAAAGCAGAACTACCAGCGCGGCGACTACCAATCCTACAGCCGCCGGAGCGAGTAAAACGCGGGGATAGCTGGGAGACAGAGAAGGTCCCAGAACCTTGACGCGCATATTTTCGATGGCAATACGAAAGCAAACTACCGCGAGGCCGGAGAAGACTCCGATAAAAATTGCCAAGAGGAGGAAGAATCGCTCGCCTCGTGGTTGCGTCTCCACGGGCACAGAGTCTACAGAAGGAGGAGCGCTTACAACTTCTGTCACGTGCTCGCTCACGGTTGCAGCTCCTCGGCATTTTGGTAGATGCGCAGCATCGCCTGATCCTCTGCGCCCGGAGGACCACACGCATCTTGCTGCTCGACGGTTGTAACCAGCGTGGCAACCGGAGCGAGCAGTTGCACCAGGTCGGCGCTGGTTTGTGCATGCCGAATCCTGCTATCGAGATACATCCAGCGCGCACGAGACACTTGCAACACGTTTGCGCCTACTGTCTTCAAATCGGTCTGCTGAGCCTCTGCGCATTGCCGCAGGCGATGGTCTGCAACATCCATCGCCAGAATCAGCCGATGCCGCCGCTCGGAAGCCGTGATTCGACTTTCAAAAGGGTTGAGATCGATTACCGTGGTGACAAGCTGGATTAATTGCGAAGTTGCCGGATCATCGTGGAGTTCATCTGCACCTTTGAAGTATTCGACCGCCTCGCGATAGCGTCCGAGATGAAATGCAGCGCGACCAGCACCCAGGAGCGCAGCTACATCGCGCTGATTACCACGAACGCTGGCCTTATAGAAGTCGAGGGCACTCCGATCGTCGCCTAGACGGCTGAAGGCCTGCGCTACCCAGAGCTGCGAGTTTGAAGTTTTGGGCATCTCCGCCGTGTAACTGAGCAGTTCGCCGCGAGCCTGCGTCTTAAGATCCTTCGAGATGAGAAAATTGATGAGCTCCTGTCGCGCCTGCTGGCGTTTCAAAACGGGATCGATCGCCCATGCTCCATAGATGGCTGCATTTAGGTACCGCACAGCGTTATCCACATCGCTTTGCTTTTCTGCCAGACGAGCAAGTTCCAGATTGACCGCTCCGTTTCCGGGCTCATCCTCAAGCAGGTTCAAAAAATAAGAGCGCGCCTCTGGAATTCGATCAGCCGCCTCGAGCGCCTGCGCCAGCGTGAGCAGATAATGCTGATTGTCGTGCGCATAGAGAAGAGCGGTACGCAGGTCGGAGATAGCAGTTCGAGGGTTGTTCTTCGCCAGTTCCTCTTGCCCTTGCTGAAACCAGTATTCGCTCAATTGCCTCCGCTGCTGCGCGTAGAGCCGATTGATGCTGAATGTGAACGCGAAGAAGATGACCGCGAGCAGCGAGAGCCAGACGATGTAAATCGGTCGACGAAAGGCTCTAATCTTTGCACGCCCCGCGCGTACCCGCGCGGCCCAACCTTTTTTGGGGGGAGTGTTCATCGAGTGTTAGTTACACCATAGCATCTGACAAACTGACTGCAACCTCGCTCTGCCGCGGGCAGGCCAAACGTCAGTCTTAGAACCCATGTGATTGGGCCGGCAGGAGATAAACCGCGTTTTCAACAGCTGTCCTCTGCTGACACTGCGTTCGGCTTAGCAGATAATCTTCGTCATGCCTCTTTGCAACTCGCACATGACATCTTGTAAGCGAGCCTACTATGCTGCGGGCCAGTTGCAGGATTGGGCACGCAACCGGCAAAACCGATGAGCGAAGCCTCCACTCCCTTGATGCGGCAATACGCTGCAATCAAGAAGCAACATCCGAACGCGTTGCTCTTTTTCCGCCTGGGCGACTTCTACGAGTTGTTCTTCGATGACGCAGTCGTGGCCTCGCGTGAGCTTCAAATCACGCTCACATCTCGGAACAAGGAGAAGGATCTTGCTGTGCCTATGTGCGGCGTACCGTATCACGCGGCCGAAGGATATTTGGCGAAGCTGCTGCGCAAGGGATTTCGCGTTGCGATCTGCGAGCAGATGGAGGATCCCAAGGTTGCCAAGAAGATCGTGCGGCGCGAAGTCACGCGCGTGCTCACTCCCGGCACCAGCGCGGATGTCGGCTTGCCGTCGGAGGAGAACAATTTTCTCGCTGCCATCGCCCAGATCGGAGATCGTGCCGGTTTGGCAGCGCTCGACCTTTCGACAGGTGAATTTCGCGCGACGGAGTTCGCAGTTCAGGATCGTCCACGTCTCCTGGAAGAGCTCAGCCATATGCGCCCGCGCGAAGTGCTCTATCCCGCCGCACTGCCGCTCTTCGCAGTGAAGGAATCAGAATTTTCTTCGAGTTCCGGCGGACATCGGTTTACGGAGACGCCGGTTGAAGACTGGGCATTTTCGCCGGACTACGCGATTCCTCTTTTGGAAAATCAGTTCGGCGTCTTATCGCTCGAAGGATTCGGACTGGCGACGCGCCATGCGGCGGCAACGGCTGCAGGCGCAATCCTGCATTACGTGCGCAGCACGCAGCGCGGCACGCTCGAACACGTCGATCGCATCGGCTTCTATGACCGGCAGGACTGTCTGGTGCTCGACGCGGTCACGGTCCGCAATCTCGAGTTGGTCGAGCCTCTCTTTTCCGGAACTGGTCCCGAGGTAACGCTCTTCCGCACGCTGGATGCAACACTCACGCCAATGGGTAAACGGCTGTTGCGATCCTGGTTGCTGCGTCCCTCAATTGATTTGAGCGAAATCCACGCGCGGCAGGATGCAGTTGCGATCGCTATGGCAAAGACTATCGATCGCCAAGAGTTGCGGCGCAAGCTTGAACGAGTACTGGATCTTGAGCGCCTTCTAAGCCGCGTGACTCTGGAAACCGCCAACGCTCGCGACTTACTAGCTCTGGCATCATCGTTCGCGCATCTTCCCGAAATCAATCTTGGATTGCAGCGGCTGGATGCACCGCGTCTTAAGCAATTGAGCATCTTAGTCGACCCACTCACGGATGTTTGTGAGCGCATTGAGAGGACTATAGTTCCTGAGCCGCCGCTGTCATTTGCCGATGGCGGCATCATTCGCTCGGACATCGATGCTGAATTGGACGAACTTCGCAATCTGAGCCGCAACAGCAAGCAGTACATCGCGCAGATTGAAGAGCGCGAGCGCCAGAGGACCGGCATCAACTCGCTGCGGGTTAAGTTCAATTCTGTCTTCGGCTACTACCTCGAAGTTACGAAAGCCAATCTGCACTTAGTTCCATCCGACTTTGAGCGGAAGCAGACGCTGGTGAACGCGGAGCGCTTCACTACTCCGGAACTGAAACAGTACGAAACCAAAGTCCTGGAAGCGGAAGAGAAGATTGTCGAAATCGAGCGTCGCCTTTTTACTGAGTTGCGAATCTCGATTGCAGCGGAGGCGAAGCGCATCCGGCAAACCTCACTGGCGCTGGCAGAAGCCGACGTGCTTTTGGCTTTGGCGAATATCGCGGCGGAGCGCGGGTACGCGCGCCCTGTTCTCGATGACTCGGGCATCATCGAGCTGGTGGAATCGCGGCACCCGGTGGTTGAGCAGCAAGTAATGAGCGGCGCCGAGCGGTTTGTGCCGAACGATCTGCTGCTCAATCCCGAATCGGACCTGCTCGTGCTCCTCACCGGTCCCAATATGGGAGGCAAATCGACTTATCTGCGGCAAGCTGCGCTGATCGTGATCATGGCACAGATGGGATCGTTTGTCCCCGCACGCGTGGCACGCATCGGCATCGTCGATCGTATCTTCACGCGTATTGGTGCTACCGATAACCTCGCCCGCGGTCGCTCGACTTTTATGGTGGAGATGACGGAAACCGCGGCCATCCTTAATAGTGCTACGCCGCGATCCCTGGTCCTCCTCGACGAAATGGGACGCGGTACCGCCACGTACGATGGCTTGGCCCTAGCCTGGGCGACGCTCGAATACTTACATTCGGTCACCAAGGCCAAGACGCTTTTTGCCACGCACTATCACGAACTCACCGCACTGGCCGAAGACATGGCCTTGCTGAAGAACTATCGAGTATCAATTAAAGAAACGCCGGCCGGTATTGTATTCCTGCGGAAGGTCGAGCCCGGAGCTGCGGACAAGAGCTACGGAATCGAAGTCGCGAAGCTAGCCGGCCTGCCGATTGAGGTGATTCGACGCGCCAGGGAAGTGCTTCTGCAGCACGAAGGCCAGGAACGGCAGTCGGTAAGCAAGCTGGAGAGCGGCGGATCGCGCGAGGCATCCGATCTACTGCAGCTCGCGATCTTTACTCCGCTCTCGCAGCAGATCGTAGATCGACTAAAAGAAGTCGATGTGAATCGTCTCACTCCGATCGAGGCGCTCACTTTGCTGGACCAGCTGAAGAAGCAGCTCGAATGAAGAGAAGAAGTAGCTGGAAGAACCGATAGAATCAGGGACAGCTATGAAATCGAGCAGTGTAATTATCGGGAACCCTGCCATCTTGAGCGGCGAGCCCGTGTTTCGTGGAACGCGTGTGCCTTTCAAGGCGCTAATCGATTATCTGGAAGGCGGCGACACCCTGGATGAATTTCTGCACCAGTACCCCACTGTCACGCGACAAGCTGCAATTGCGGCCCTCGAAGAGGCCAGATCTCTTTTGGTTGCGCATCTTGAAGGAGAGTTCTTATCGACGAGTGCGCGCCCAGGGAACTGAAATTGGTCGTGACTGCAGCAGGACTAGAACTAGAGTGTTTGACAGTTCAGGAGGCAGGCTGGTCGGGTAAGGAAAATGGGGAACTGCTCGCATTGGCAGAGTCCGAATTCGATGTGCTCGTTTCGATTGATCAAAACATTCGCTATCAGCAGAATCTTACCGGTCGCAGAATCGCGATAGTCATTTTACGTGCTCCCCTCCAATCGACTCGCGGACCTTCGACCTGTTTTCCCGGCTTGTCTTGAGGCATTGCGATCCATTCGGCCGGGAACGGTTGCGGAAGTTGGAGCGAGTTCCTAACCTGAAACGCCCGATGCTTTACACTCGACTGATCTCATGAAAGCTTCCTCGCTTCCCCTGCGTCATCGTGTCGGGCAGCTCATCATTATGGGCCTTGAGGGCCCTGAGGTTTCGGCGGCAACAGGACGCCTGCTCACGAGCATGCATCCGGGCGGAATCATTCTCTTCGCGCGCAACATACAATCGCCGCATCAATGCGCGCAACTGCTGCGCATTTGCCAGACAGCAGTGAAGACACCGCTGTTCCGCTGCGTGGATCTCGAGGGCGGCACAGTAGATCGTCTGCGCAACATCATTGCTCCAGCACCCTCGGTGGCCGAGGTTGTTGCGACAGATTCCGACACACTGTTCGCGAAGCATGGGCGGGTGATCGGCGACGAAGTCCGCGCTCTAGGGTTTAATGTCGATTTTGCACCCGTGTTCGATCTGAGCTTTCCCGAGTCGCGCAGCGTGCTCACGTCAAGGACGGCATCGGACGATCCCAACGTAGTGATCCGGTATGCAAAGAAGTTCCTGAAAGGATTGGCTACTGCAAACGTCCTGGGCTGTGGGAAGCACTTTCCCGGGTTGGGAGGAGCGAATCTCGACACTCACAAGGAGCTCCCCGCGATTCGGCGCGACTGGAAGCAGATGTGGGCAGAAGATCTGTTCCCGTACCGCGAACTCCGCAAGAATATTCCGTTTGTGATGGTCGCTCACGCCACTTATCCCAACGCCGTGAAAGATGATGGCATCCCATCCTCGCTTTCCCGGCGGTGGATTGGCGACGTTCTGAGAAAGAAGATCGGCTATCACGGACTGGTTATCTCCGACGATCTCGAAATGGGCGGCGTACTCGCAGCCGCCTCCATGGAACAGGCAGCGCTCGACACCCTTCGCGCCGGCTCAGACATATTTCTCGTTTGCCAGAAAGAAGAGTTCGTTTGGCGCTGCTACGAAGCCGTGCTGCAGGAAGCCGAACGCGACAAGAAGTTTGCGGAACTCGTGACGCGGGCTGCAGATCGCGTGCTTCGTCTGAAAGCGTCGAGCAAGGCTTTAAAACAGACGACGGTAATGGAACCAAGTCTTCTGGACATTGAGAAACTCAAGTCCAGAATGCATGAATTCATGCAAGAGGTACAGAAGGGATCGGGCGCGGTTCGCGCATGATCGTTGCCGGCGTGATGAGCGGCACGTCTGCTGATGGGATCGACGTGGCTCTGGTCCGCATTTCTGGCCGGAGCCAAAGCATTCGGTTACGCCTCCTTGCTCATGAGCATTTTCGGTATCCCAAATCGGTGCGAGAGGCTGTTCTGGCCAGTATGAATGCAGGCTCTGCAAGCGTCGCAGACCTGGCACGCCTCAATTTTATGCTTGCCAAGCTCTACGCGGATGCAGTCACTGCTACGCTCAAACGGCACGCGACCAGAGCAAGTCTCGTCGGCTGCCACGGGCAAACCCTCTACCATCAGGATCGTCCTGCTCCCTTTTTGGGACGACGTATTTCAACCACATGGCAGACGGGCGACGGCTCTGTTCTGGCGGCCAGGCTTGGCGTCCCAGTGATCTCGGACTTTCGGCCGTCGGATATGGCTGCAGGCGGAAGCGGGGCTCCGCTGGTACCGCTTTTAGATGTCGCTTATTACGCACATCGCAAGAAGTTGCGCGTGCTTCAGAACCTCGGTGGGATTGGAAACCTCACCATTCTTCCTCCCGGCGTGCACCTCGGCAACACCGATCGCGTGCTCGCGTTCGATACCGGTCCAGGCAACATGGTGATCGACGCCTGCGCGCAGATCCTTTATGGGAAATCGTATGATGCAGGCGGCGCCATGGCGATGCGAGGAAGCGTTATTGACTCGGTGCTGATGCGCACGCTCGAACATCCGTTCTTTGGTCGTAAGCCGCCAAAGAGTACGGGAAGGGAAGAGTTCGGTCGCGAATTTGTCGCCGAGTTTCTGCGCTGGTTCCTCAGGCGTGCCAGGAAGCAGGACATCATGGCAACAGCAACCGCCCTGACCGCAGTCTCGATAGGCAGAGGGTTGCGCCAGGGGCTTGCCTTGCTGAAGATTGACACTCCGTTTCGCCAGGGAGCAGCAGAATTTATCGTGAGTGGCGGTGGTGCCAAGAATAGAACTCTGCTGCAAATGATCGCCGAGGAGGTACGGCCGCTCGGGTTTCGTGTTCTAACCTCCGACGAACTCGGCATGCCGAACCAGGCGAAAGAAGCGGTCGCGTTCGCGCTGCTTGCTTATCAAACCTGGCATCGGCAGCCGGGCAATGTGCCTGGTGCGACGGGAGCAAGACGGCCGGTAATCTTAGGGAAGGTTAGCTTTGCCACGTGAATGAAAAGGCTATGAGAAGCCCAGGTTTGCGATGTGCATCGTTTGCGTGGGCTTCGATACTCTCCTTCTGCCTGCTCGGCTGCTCCGGCTCGCGTCCCGATCCACACACGGTCGTAATGATCATTGAGAGCAGTCCTGCCAATCTCGATCCCCGAATCGGAACTGACGCCTTTTCCGAGCGCATCGACGAACTGCTCTTCGATTCTTTGGTCCGTAAAGACGAGCATTTTGCTCTGCACCCCTGGGTGGCGCAGAGCTGGGAGATTCGCGATCCGCTGACTTATGTTTTTCATCTTCGGACCGGCGTTCGCTTTCACGATGGCACTCCTCTCACCGCGAAGGACGTGAAGTGGAGCATCGATTCGATGATCAACGGCAGTGTCATCAGCTCCAAAACTGCCACTTATCAACACATCGCCGGCATCGAAGCCGCCGATGATCACACTGTGATCTTCCACATGAAGGAGCCCGATTCGGGACTTATGTGGAACCTCTCCGACGGCGCGATGGGAATCGTTCCCTACGGAAGCGACAAGACGTTTAATCTTCATCCCATCGGCAGCGGGCCATTTAAATTTGTCAGGAATGTTCAGGATAATGAAGTGATCGTCGTCCGTAATGACGATTATTGGGCGGAGAAGCCCAAAGTGGAACGGGTACGCTTTGCCGTCGTGCCCGACGAGACAACGCGCGCGCTCGAACTGCGCAAGGGCAGTGCGGACATTCAGATCAATTCGCTCAGTGCCGATATGGTGCTATCGCTGCGCAACGACTCGGATCTCAGAATCGAGCAGGCCCCCGGCACGCCCGTGCAGTATCTAGGCTTCAACCTCCGCGATCCAGTTCTGAGTGACGTTCGCGTGCGCCAAGCTGTTGCCTATGCCATCGACGTCGAGCCGATCATCCACTACCTGTGGCGCGACACCGTGCGCGCCGCAAGCAGCGTACTTCCGCCGCAGCATTGGGCGTACGACACCAACCTGCAGCCGTATCCCCACAATCCGCACAAGGCCAGAGAGCTTCTTAAGCAGGCCGGATACTCAGATGAACCTGGCAAACGGCTGCACCTCATCATGAAAACCTCCGACCAGGAAACCAGCCGCTTGCTCGCGGTGATCGTGCAGGAGCAATTGCACGATGTGGGAATCGATCTCGAACTCCGAACTTTCGAGTTCGCAACCTTCTACTCTGATGTAGTCAAGGGAGCGTTCCAGATATACACACTGCGTTGGGTTGGCGGCTCCAATCAGGATCCGGAGATCTTCGAATATATCTATGACACTAAGAGCTTCGCCCCGCGCCGCGCGAATCGCAGCTACTACAGCAATCCGAAGGTTGATTCGCTGATCGAACAGGGCCGCTCGGAGCTGGACGAAAACAGGCGCAAACAGATCTACGCGCAGATCCAGCAGCAGACGCTGCACGACCTTCCCACATTGAATCTGTGGTACTTCGATAATGTAATCGTGCACACCGCGCGGGTGAAGAACATCCACCCTGAACCGGCAGGGAACTATGACTTTCTTCGGGATGCCGAGATCGTGCAGTAGTGTTTAGTGCGCCGAGTTTTCCACCACGGAGACACGGAGAATGAATGAAGAGCCGTTGCGACTCTCACGCGTCGCAAAACCGGCCCTTCGGGGTAACAATTCATTTTGGGAATCGAGTTCATCGTGGGATCGAATGCTACCAACGAGACCTCGACCCCTTTAGGTGTGGAAGTGAAAGCTGAAACTCGAAACGATTTTGTCCGTGCTCTCCGTGACTCCGTGGTGAAAACACCAGGCAATCGTTTCAGTCAGGATGCCGCCGATAAAGGGCCTTCTTGCTGACTATCAGGCTGCACGGCGGCGCGCTCAAGCACGCGATGAGCCAGCCTGCAATGCAGCCAGAAGTTTCGCTGCAGCCGCAGCAGGGCGTCGGCTTTCGTGGTTCTTATGTACGCGTGAAACTCTTTCTTGCATCCTGCGCAAACGGCATTGATTTCGGCGGGAGATTGCCTTGTGAGCACGAGCCGAGGCTTACGTGGCCGAACAAGCATAAAGGGGCTCCCTCAGTTGGAGGAGGGCCGCACTAGATAAGGGACTGAAATAAGACCGAAAAATATAGGCAATTTTCGGCGTCTTTTTCTTTTGCCAACAGATAGTTAGCCGGGCTGTTGATAAAGGCCGATTACGTTTCCGCCCGGATCGCGGAATCTGGCCGTGATCTCAGGGGCATCGGCGCCGATCGGTTGCACGATTTCACCTCCATTTGCCGTGACCTTATCGATTGTGGCGGCGACGCTGTCCACCATGATGTAGAACAGCAATCCCGGAGTTGTCGCCGGCGGACGACCGACAACCCATGTGCCGCTCACTTC
>DATLKS010000884.1:0-4084 GCA_035538255.1 Terriglobales bacterium | reverse complement strand
CATTAACGTCTGACACTTCAACCGGCGGCACATCGAGCGGATTTCCCGGTCGCACAGCAACAGGCTGCGAGCCGACTTCCGGTCTGTCGAAGTGGATGGAGGTATCGACCTGAGGTTCGAGCCTTTGGGTAGCCGGCGCCGCCTCCGAGGTGAAGCGCGAACGAATCTCCACAACGTTACTGGTTGGCTCTTCTGCTGCGGACGGCAACTCTGCCGAAGGCTCCTCATAAGACGCCATTGCGGCGCCCAAGCGAGCTTCGAACTCGTCGGTTTCGTCAACTACCGGCTCCGCCGATGCATGCAGCGAGTCGATGAATTGCTGCGCCAATTCGGACTCACTGCTGCCGAAGCGAGTCGGAAAATCCATTTTCGAATGATGAGGATCAGTCACCAGCGCGGGATCTTGGACGATTCCAGTTCCCGGTTCGGCTGGCTGCAACGTTAACTCGAGCCCTGGCTCTGAGGCGATCGGCACGTCCGGAACCGGTGGAGCAGCGGTGAATTCCAGTCCGGGAATAGACCCAACCGGAGCCTCGTCACGGATTTCCTTGCTGAAATCAATCTCATTGATCTCGTTCCGGGAATGCGAGAGCAGGAACTCGTTAGGAATAGGAAACGCACTGGTCGGCTGATCGTGTACCGTCGGGCTTGCCGGGCCGGCGGAAGCAGCGGGGTCTAACAGGGTCTCATGCGCACTTGCAGGAGCGCTCGCAGCTTCTGGTTCGGCCAGATACTGTGCCATATAAGAGGGAACGGATGCCCGTGGCGGCTGTGGCTTTGTTTCAGTTCCGCTTTGGGAATGGTCTAGCGAGTAAACATCTGCTGCCGTCATTGCCGGTGCGACACGAAAGTCTTCTGCGACCTGCTCCCGAGCCGGGACAGCGAACTCCTGCTCCGGGCTGGCTGCGCCCGTCTTGAGCACAGACTCTATGTGTGCCGGGTTGAGAGCAACCGTCTTTTCGTAACCTTTCGATTCTTCGCTGACGGGGGTTAATGAAGTCGTGGTTACCGCAGTCGTCTCCTGTTTGTTTGAAAGCTCCGGCTGCGCGGTCTCATTTTTGGCAACTACTGTGATCCCGCTTCCGCTCGTGCCAGGCTGCTGCTTCAGCTTTAGTTTGTCCGCAAGACGATCGACCGCTGCAGTGAGATCGCTGGCCTCGAAGGGCTTGACGATTACGCCATCAGCTTTGACGCGCGCTCCGTCCTGCGAGTTATACGGTTCCATCCGTCCGACAGTGAGCAGAACAGGAAGCTTGGAAGTTTCGGCGGCATTGCGCAGCTTCTCGCAAAGCTCCAGGCCGCTATAGCCGGGCATGAAGACATCGAGCAGGACAAGTTCGGGTTTGATCTCGGCGATCTTCTTCGCGGCGGCGGCGCCGTTGCTGACTGTGACCACCTCATGGCCGGCATCGCTGAGGATCTTCTTGCCCATGTTCTGGGCGGTCACACTATCATCGGCGAGTAGTATCTTGATACCCACAATTCGTCCTTCTTTAACTGGCAGGAAAACGCACGAGTGCTGTTGAGGAAAAGTATTCTCTCCCCTGCGCCAAGTCAATGAAAAGGGTACCTGAGTTTGTAGCTAGGGTTATGTCTTAGTTACCGACGGACTAGACCGAATGGCACGCTAGTACCGCCAACGTGGATCCGGCCGCCTCAGCCGGCTGTTCGGTCGCGACATTCGTGCTGCCATGGCTGTTCCGCTAGCGCCAGAGTACGAGATGTGATCCTCCAGAATAGCCAACCGGGAGCCCTCGCAAATCCAGCGTGGCGCTATACACTTCTAGGCTGCGTGCTTGACCGCAATCGAGTGCTTGATTACTTCGTACGCAGCATCGGGAATTACGCGACGGCCGATGAGATCCATCTTCGTCAAGTAGGGACGATTCTCAATGATGCGTGCAGCCAGTACCTCGCCAATTCCTTTGAGCTCCATGAGCTCAAACCGTGTCGCCGAATTTAAATCCAGCAGTCCGTCTTCGGTGCGATGACGCATCCGGCGGGCCCGTGGCCGGCGTCTGCGCTCGGCCGGCTGCTCTGCTCTCCGCGCGCGCGTCGCTGATGTTTGATATTTCGCAACTACCAGTATTCCGAGTGCTCCCAATGCAAATACCAGAGCTGGTTTCATCGCTCGCCTCCATCTGTACGAACATACTCAGATGGCGAAAGACGCTTCTAAGCTGCTAAGCGCCTAAGCTTCTGAGCTTCCAAGCTGCTGAGCTCCTGAGGTTCTAAGCTCGTTTGGGCGTGCTGACGGAGTCTATTCACGGGTGTCCAACCTGAGCAGTTGCGCGGGATTCGAAACGACAATACTCCCGATTTTGGCTTAGAAGCTTAGCAGCTTAGGCGCTTAACGGCTCCTTTTGAACGCCGAGTAGATGAACCAGCCCAGATGCCAGCCATCGATGAATTTGAATGGAACTTCTCCGACAGTGTAATGCCCGCAGGGCAGCGCAACCGCTTTGAAATCGACGTCGTGCTCGCGAAAGAGACGCACAACCTCCTCGGAAAATTCACGAAGGAATGTGAGGTCGTACTTGGCGTAAACGACGAGCACTTTCTTGGGATGCGCTGCAAACTTCCTCATGTAAGCCACCGGGCTGATCGCAAGCCATAACTGCCGCAAGCGCTCAAGATCGACTACATCTTCCAAGGCCGCGCGAATATGACGCGTCGATTGGCCGGTCCACACCACGTCTCCGAAGTATGTGGAGGCATGGTTGAATGCGTTTACCTCCAGACGCGAGTCGTGGGCGCTGGCGATAAATGCGTAACAAGAGCCCAGACTCGTGCCGAGAATGCCGAAGCGCTCGCAGCCCTGGCTTTCGAGCCAGTCGAGACAGCAACGGATGTCGATGACTCCCTGCCGGCACGAATCCAAGGTACGTCCGATGTTCGCCGAAACTGCATAGTCGCTGCGCTCCAGCTCCGCCGGCCGGCGGATGTCGTGATATGGCTTGCTCAGGCGCAGCGCGGAGACTCCGTACCGGTTCATGATCGCGCACAGCGCGTTGTGACTGAACGCATCGGCGTTCCATTGTGGGAGCACGATCACGGCCTTCCTGCTCGGCCTGCCGTTTCCATCGAAGGCCGGAAACCAGCGCGCGTTCACCACATCGTTCTCGGGAAAGGGCGTGCGCACAGGCGAGGTAAAGCGCAGGAACTTCACAGGTTTGAGCTTCCCGGAACGCGACATCTTCTCCAGCTTCTCGAGCTGCTTCTGCTGCCGCATATTGGTGGGAAAAAGCTTCGGCAGGCGTTCTTCGAGACGAAAATCCGTCGGCGTTTCATAGCTGAAAAATCGATCGCTATCCTGAACGATCTGCCGATTCAAATCGCTGAAGTAACGTTCCGCGGCGGCATTGTCCAGTTCCGCCGGCGCTTCTGGAAAGTTGCCGTTAACCTGCGGCCAGTAGCGCGTCCACTCGATTCCCCACTCCAGCGGGCGCACGATGCGATTGGTGTCGCGCGTGGTGAGATGAGTCTCCCACGCATACATCGCCTTCTCCCAGAGTGTGCGCATCGTCATTTCAATTTACCAAAATGTGATTTACCGCTGGCATGCCGGCAGCAAGTCGTCCGGACATAGAAGTTGATTTCTCTTCTCAGGAATATGAGAAGCGGCACAACATTCAGATTCGTCAGGCATTTAGACTCTGTCATCCTGAAGCGCTGCTTTTGCGCGAAGGATCTCCGGCGATGTCTACTAGAGCCTTGGCCAAAAAAGTTAAGCGAAAAAGCCTCGCCGGCAGCAACGAAGTCCGACGTATCCTCGGAGATCCTTCGCGCAAAAGAAGCGCTTCAGGATGACAGAAACAATAAAGGGAATCGACTTTGCGATTGGTGGGAATGCAGGGTGAGCACCGCTCGGCTCGGGGCTGAAGTCGATTTTTGATTCTACCTGAGCGCGAGTCCAGTGACCGCCACGATGGCGCCGGCTATGGCGATGACTGTTCCCAAGTACCAAAATGGGCGTCGCCGGGTCAGCAGCGTGATGGAAGTAATTACCAGAGCACTTCCAGCAACGCCTCGCCAAAATCAAAACGATCGGCCCGCCGCTCCTCGTGGCGCACGTCTTCCTCAA
>DATLKS010000883.1:0-2384 GCA_035538255.1 Terriglobales bacterium | reverse complement strand
AATAACTCGTCGAGCAACTCGGCCACGTGCGCCAGGGCGACGGCACGCGCATAGCTGACCTCGGTGGCCAATGGAGACTCAATCACTTCGCAGGCGTCAAGCCGCGCCAGTTCCTGGCGTTCGCGAACGTCATAGAATGCCCGCACATAGGTCAGCGGCTCCAGCGCGCCGCCAAACCGCCGCTTCGACTTCTTCGCCGAGCGCGCTACTCCACGCACTTTTCCTTCGGCGCGTGTAAACAGAATAACCAGCAAATCGGCTTCGCGCAGCGGATACGTACGCAGGATGATCGCTTCCGACTCCTTCAGTGCCATTGACCCTGCCGGTGAACCCACGATTGTAAATGGAAGCATCTGCTGGTCGTCGACCGTGAGGAGCGTTAGAGCGTTAGGGGTGTGCGACATAAGAATAGTCAATGGCGGGTTTTTCTTTTTTGGGCCATATTTCTGAGAGTAGTGAGACTCTCAGATTATTGGAGGCCCAACTATGCCAGAATGCCTGGTGCCAGAATCTCTCACCGATTTGGAGCTGGAACGCGCTAAGCTGCTTGAGCAGTTCCTCGGTTTAGGCGATTTCCGACCGGGTTCCATTACCGCCAGCGTGCGCCGCTGCGGAAAACCTAGTTGCCACTGTGCTAAGCCGAACGATCCCGGGCACGAGCCGCAGTTTCGCCTGAGCCGCAAGGTGAAGGGGAAGACCGTCAACGAGAGTTTTGCCACTCCTGCCGCTCTGCGCAAGGCCCAACGGGAGGTGGCGCAATTTCAGCGCTGGCAACAGCTCAGCCAACAAATAGTGGCTATCAACCAAAAGATCTGCGCGCTTCGTCCGGTGGCGAAGGAAGGGAGCGGCTGGACGCCACAGGAAAAAAAACGGCTGCTGCGGTCCATCAGGAAATTACGCGAGAAATAAACTTGCTGCTGGCCCGTGTCTTTGCCGAGCGCCACAAGACCGGAGCCATGGACTTGGAAGCCATCGAGCTGGCGTTGCGGGCGAGCTTGCATCAGGCTGGCGCCACCGCCTTAACCGCCTTGCTGCAATTCGATCCTCCCGGCCCCCACCAGCGGCAGTTGCCCTGTGCCTGCGGCCATACCGCAAGCTATGTAGGCTTACGCTCCAAGTCCCTGCTAACCGTTGTGGGTGAAGCCCGATGTTTGCGCCCCTACTATCTTTGTGAGTACTGCCACCACGGCCAGTTTCCAGTGGATGCTGATCTCGATATCGAGGATACCGAACTATCACCCGGCGTGCGCCGGATGATGGCGGCGGTGGGCCATGAAGCTGCCTTCAATCGAGGCCGAGAACAGCTGAAGCTTCTGGCCGGTCTGACGGTCACGACTAAAGCGGTAGAGCGCACGGCCGAAGCCATTGGAGCAGATATCGAACGGCGTCAGCAGCAGGAGCACAAGCGAGCCATGCAGCTGGAGTTACCGATCCCCAGCGTAGGCCGCATTCCTATTTTGTATGTGGAAATGGATGGCACGGGACTTCCTGTAGTGCGCAAGGAGTGCGAAGGTCGTGCAGGGAAACGGGACGGCCAGCCGGCGCACACCCGGGAAGCAAAATTGGGGTGCGTCTTCACCCAGACTACAGTGGACGACGAAGGCTATCCTGTGCGTGACGAAGCTTCGACCACGTATGTGGGCGCGATCGAAAGCTGCGAGGAATTCGGTCGGCGACTGTATGCCGAAGCCTGGCGGCGGGGCTGGGCACGTGCCGGAAAACACGTGGTGTTAGGGGACGGAGCGGAATGGATCTGGAACCAGGCGGAATTGCACTTTCCAGGTGCCGTCCAAATCGTTGATCTCTATCACGCCCGCCAGCACCTCTGGGATTTATCGGCCAAAATCTCTCCCCACGATTCGCCCGCCCAGAGGCGTTGGGTGATGGTGCGGAAAGACAAGCTAGACGGCGGGAAAATTGAGGCGTTAATCCGTTTACTGCGGGCAGCGGCAGCTGCTCATCCCGATCTGGCAGAACAGATCGGCGCGGAAATCAACTACTTCGAAACGAATAAAGAACGTATGCGCTATCCCGAGTTTCGAGAACAGGGGCTATTCGTGGGCTCTGGAGTCATTGAGGCAGGCTGTAAAACTGTGTTGGGACGGCTGAAGCGGTCTGGAATGTTCTGGACGGTGCGCGGTGCTAATACCATCATCGCCCTCCGCTGTTGTGAGCTGAGTGGCAGATTCGAGGATTATTGGGAATCCCGCCGGGCGCTTGGCTAACTTTAAAGTCGCGCACCCGTTTTCCTTTCACTTTCACTGCCCTCCAAACCAGTTAGGAACGCAGCACATCCGCCAGTATCAAGCTCATTTATTCAGCCAGCGAAAGCTAGCACCGAGCACTGTGACGCAACACCTCGCCGCTTTGCGATTCTTCTACAT
>DATLKS010000882.1:0-3538 GCA_035538255.1 Terriglobales bacterium | reverse complement strand
TTTGATTTACGGATGGGCGCATGCACCGAGTGTTTATGCCACGGCAGCATCGCTCTATGCTGCGGGATTTGTTTTTCTGCTCCTGATGCACGTGCGCACCGGCCGCATGGAAAAGAAAGACGTTTCGCTGGAGACGTTGCTCGCCGGGGTTCGTTACGTGTGGCAGGAAAAGATAATTTTAGGCTCGATCTCACTCGATCTTTTCGCAGTGCTGCTCGGCGGCGCGGTTGCCCTGCTTCCCGTTTATGCACAAGACATTCTGCACATCGGACCGCGCGGGCTTGGTCTTCTGCGCAGCATGCCTGCGGCCGGCGCGACAGTGATGGCCGTCATCGTGGCGTATCGACCGCTGCGCAGGCGCTCGGGTGCGCTGATGTTCATCGCGGTAGCCATCTTTGGCATTGCCACAATCGTTTTCGGATTCTCGCGCTCCGTGGCAGTTTCGTTGGTCGCGCTATTTGTGGTGGGCGCCTCGGACATGATCAGCGTCGTCGTGCGCAGCACGCTGGTGCAGGTCGCGACGCCTCCGGCGATGCGCGGACGGGTAAGCGCCGTCAACCTGCTGTTCATCGGAGCTTCAAACGAGCTGGGACAGTTCGAATCGGGAATTACGGCGCAGTGGTTCGGGGCCATGCAGGCGGTCGTCTTAGGCGGAATCGGGACATTAATCGTAGTAGGGGCATGGGCTCGCTTCTTTCCGGAATTGAGAAACATGGATCGGTTGATCCCGCTCGGCGAGGGGCCAATGCCCGAGGCAGCTAAACAGCAAGAGCTTGCCTGAAAGACGTAAGGCAATCAACTGCAAAAGCTCACGCAGATATACGCGGATTTTGCGGGTTAGCGCGGATTATTTCTAATTTGATTCATAGCTACAAGATCGTCAGCTCACCGCTACTTCACCCGATAGCCCGATTGCCTAAGTTTCCCCTAGGCACGAGCCGTGCCGCCTGATGCAGCCGTTCCAGCAACTCTTCCAAATGCCGCTGCTCCGTTAGATAGCTGATGATCATTACGCGAATGACAGTTGAACCATTCACGCGGGTGGTCGAGATCCACTGTTTACCATTGCTGGTGACTTCATCGACGATCGTCTGCAACGCAGCGCCTTGATCATCGTTGTCGGAACTCTTCAATCGCAGATTAAATATGGGGAGCATCGGCTCGGCAAACAATTCAAAGTCAGTAGATTTACGGATCTGCTCCGCGAACCATTTAGCCAGTTGAATCTGACGATCGATATACTGCTCGTAGGCTTCGCGTCCATGAATGCGCAATGTGAGCCAGAGCTTGAGGGAGTTCATGCGCCGAGTCCATTGCGTGCTGATGGCGAAGTTGTCCGCAGGAAGAGGGACATTCGCTTTGGGCATGTACGGCGTAATGACGCCGAACGTCGCCTTCAACAGCTCAGGATGCGAAGTCAGTACAACTCCTGCGGCGAACGGCATTGCCAACCATTTGTGTGGATCGATGGTGATGGAATGTGCGAGTGCAATTCCGCGTACCAGGTCACGATGCTTGTTGCTGAAGATTGCCGCGGCTCCGTAGGCGCCATCGACGTGCATCCAGAGCTTGTGGCGGCGACAGACGCTTGCGACCGCCTCTAGGTCGTCGATTGCACCTGAATTTGTTGTTCCCACAGTGGCAACGACACAGAACGGAATCTTTGCCGCGGCGAGGTCTTCGCGGATACTGCGATCTAGTTGATCGACGTCGATCTGAATTCGGTTGTTCAGCGCTATGCGCCTCACGGCTTTGCGCCCGATTCCCAGGAGACCAGCCGATTTATCAATTGAATGATGTGCCTCTGACGAGGCGTAGATCACGGGCACACCGCGGATCGAGTGCACGCCTTCTTCCATTACATTCGGGAACTTCCACGTCAAGGCCAGAGCCACTGCAGAGAAGTTCGCCTCGTTACCCCCGCTAGTGAATGTTCCGCCAAACGAACGGTCCCAGCCGACGCGCTCACCGATCCAGCGCACCGTCTCCTGCTCGATCTTCGAGGCGAGCTGAGAGCGCACCATGGTTGCCAGTTGCGGGTTCAGAGCTGCGACCAGCGCTTCCGCGAGAACAGCAATGTACGCCGGCGTGGGGTTCATCAGCCCGAAGTAGTTGGCGCTCGGGACGTGAAATCCCTTGTCGATCATCTCGCGACAGACGTCGTCGAGAACGCGTGCCGCGTCGTCGCCCATTTCGGGAAGACTGTCCCGCAGCTCTGCAAAGCTGCGTTCTTGCTCGGGCAACTGGACCGCTCTTGTGGGCAGCGATTCGAAGTAGTGGTTGATGTGGTCGATAAGGCGATAGCCGAGCTGGCGGCGGGATTCGGAGTCGAGTTCGAATCCCACAGCTACCCGCCTGTTCCGGTGGCTTCTTCCGCGATCTCTTCCTGTTTCTGCGGACGAAGCAGTGGGAACAGGATCACGTCGCGAATGGATTTGGAATCAGTGAGCAGCATGGTAAGGCGATCGATGCCGATGCCCTCGCCTCCTGTGGGAGGCATTCCGTAGGAAAGCGCGCGGATGTAGTCTTCGTCCATCGCGTGAGCTTCTTCGTCTCCGCGTTCCCGTTCCGAAATCTGCTGTTCGAAACGGCGTCGCTGCTCTTCGGGATCGTTGAGCTCGCTGAAGGCGTTGCCAATTTCGAGTCCGCCGACGAAGACTTCGAAGCGCTCGACCCAGTCCGGCTCATCCTTCTTGTTCTTCGAGAGCGGAGAAATCGCTACGGGGAAGTCGTACAGGATCGTCGGCTGCCATAAGTGTTCTTCTGCAACCGCTTCGAACATATTGGCGATGGTCTTTCCCGCGGGTTCTGCAGGATCGTAAGGCATATGCGGCGTATGCGATGCGTTCAACCTTTCGACCAGCTTGCGCAGCGAGGCTGCGTCGGCAAAGTCGCTCATTTGCGGAGCAGGAGCGGAACTCGACGGCCAGTATTTGATAATGGCCTCACGCATCGACAGGCGCTGCCAGTTCCCAAAGTCGATCTTTCGGGCTTGATAGGAAACGATAGTACTTCCAGTCACCTCGCGCGCTACCTGCGCCAACATGTCTTCGGTGAGGGACATCATGTCGTGATAGTCGGCGTACGACTGGTAGAACTCGAGCATCGTGAATTCCGGATTGTGTTGCGTCGAGATTCCTTCGTTACGAAAGTTGCGGTTGATCTCGTAAACGCGCTCGAGGCCGCCGACCACAAGTCTCTTGAGATAGAGCTCAGGTGCAATGCGGAGATACAGATCGATGTCGAGCGTGTTGTGATGTGTGCGGAACGGACGGGCAGCAGCACCACCCGCAATGGGTTGCATCATGGGAGTCTCGACTTCGATGTAGCCTCGGGCGTCGAGAAACGAGCGAATTGCCTTCACCACTTTGCTGCGCGTAACGAACACATCGCGCACTTCGGGATTCATCGTGAGATCCACGTAGCGCTGACGGTAGCGAAGCTCTACGTCCGAAAGGCCGTGATATTTCTCCGGGAGCGGCAGCAGATCCTTGGCCAAGAACGTGATCTCTTCCACGTGCACTGAAAGTTCGTTAGT
>DATLKS010000881.1:0-2488 GCA_035538255.1 Terriglobales bacterium | reverse complement strand
GATCTCTCCCGTTCCGGGATGCTCGTAAGAAGAGGCTCGCCCGCCCACGTACGGACGACGCTCGAATACCGTTACCTGAAATCCAGCATCGGCCAGAGCACAGCCGGCTGCGAGCCCGGCGATTCCGCCGCCTACAATGCCGATAGTAACGATTTGAGCAGGGTTCATCGACGGGAGAATTTCAGATGGACGGGCAACACTGACTTCAGCAATCCTCGACCGAGAATGGCACACTTTTCAACCGCACTGAGGCGAACGCGGCGATGGAGCACATCGAATTTCTTGTCCGCTATTTTTTCCAGCAGCCTCTTGTAAATAGTCACCATTACCCACAATGCTGCGCGACTATCTTTGTGAATCAAAGGAATGAGCGCGGTCGCCGACTGGTAATACTCCCGCGCGCGCGCAGCCTCGAATTCAAGTAGAGAGCGTAATCGCAACGCGTCGATGCGTTTTCCGCCATCCTGCAGCAATTGATCGGGTGTCAATCCGAAACGTACAAGATCTTCTTCGGGGAAATATACTCGGCCCATCGAGGCATCTTCCTTCACGTCACGGATGATATTGGTTAATTGGAAGGCGACACCGCAACGTTCGGCCAACTCTTCCGCGCGAGGGTCGTCGTAGCCGTAGATTCGAATACATACTAATCCGACAACCGAAGCGACCAGGTAGCAATAGCGGTATAGATCGGAAAAGGTTCGGAGCACGCGAATCACGGGTGTCGCCACGGCAGTTCCGCCCTGCGCACTCTCAGCATTGGAGATTTCATCCGGTGCAGATTCCAAGTCCATGCTGGTTCCCTGCACAAGTTGATCCAGAAGCCCGCCGGGAATTTGATATCTCTTCTGCGCATCGGCAAGGGCTACGAAGACAGGATCGTCACTCGGAGTACCAGACGATACGCGGCGCCACTGTTCCAACCAGGACTCAAGGCGCAACTTGCGCTCGGCCGGTGGCGACGTTTCATCGTCACTGATGTCGTCTGCGTGCCGCATGAACGCATATACGGCCGAGAGCGCATTGCATTTGGCACGCGGCAGCGCAAGAAATGAATAGTAGAAGTTGCGGGCTTCACGCCGGGCGATGCCGCGACACACTGCATAGGCGGTGGCAATGCGAGGATCGCTCACAACCGGCTCCGTAGGGCCTGGATGGCAGCGCCGGCTACAAGAGCGAACTTGCGCGGCTTTGATATCGCCGGACGCGCGCGCAGAACGTCATAGTCCTGCCGCTCAATGCACTTCAAGATCTCTTCCCCGCCGCGGGTAAAGAGCTCGATATCGATAGCGAGTTCGCGATCGACCATTCCGATCAGAGGCCGACCACGCCGAAACCACTCCCTCGCACGGGTCACTTCGAATTGCATTAGCTCACGGAAGTGCGGGCTGAAGCGCCGCTCAGCAATATCGGCTTCCCGAATGTCATACCTGCGCAGATCCTCCAGGGGAATATAAATGCGTCCCTTCAGGTAATCGACTGAGACATCCTGCCAGAAGTTCGCAAGCTGCAGAGCGGTGCATGTAAAGTCGGAAAGCTGCTGCCGCTCTGCGTCCGAGTATCCGCACGCATACAGCACAAGCCGTCCAACTGGATTCGCCGAATTCAGGCAATAGCCGAGCAGATCGTCGAAGGTCTGATACCTCGTTACACTCTGGTCCTGGCGAAATGCCTTCAGCAGGTTGGCAAATGGATCGCGCGGAATTCCGCATTGCAGAATTGTCGGACGCAGAGCAACAAACACCGGATGCCGTGGAGAACCGGCATAGCACGCGTTGAGTTCGTCTTCCCAAGCATCGAGCAGCGCAAGAGACTGCTGCGGATTCCCGACTTCGTCGCCGAGATCGTCGGAGATACGGCAATAGGCATAGATGCTGTAGAAGTGCGGCCGCAGTTTGCGCGGCAGGAACCAGGTGGCTACGCTGAAGTTCTCGTAATGACTCTTGGCCAGGCGTTCGCAATAAGCCCGGGACTCTTCGAGGGACGGCGGAATCTCAGGAATTGCATATTCGGCAGGAAGTGCTGCCCAACCGTTAACCGAGTCGCTCGGTGCCACGGAGCTCTGCATGTGCGGCGACATCTGCAATCAGTGACGGCCTGGGATGATTGCCGTCTTGATCTCGCCGCTGCGATCGAGCATCTTCTGCAGGACTTCTTTAAGATTGGAAAGGGGAGCTTCACCGGTGACGTAATCGGCGCTCTGAATCTTGTTCTGCGTGATCAGCGCGAATGCTCTCCTTACCATTTCGGGAGTATGATGGAACGTAGCCTTGAGCGTTATCTGTGAATAGTGCAGGCGCTGAGTATCGAGTTCTAGTTTGGTGCCGCTTGCGCAGCCGCCAAAAAAGTTCACCGTACCGCCTTTGCGTACGATGTCTACAGCCCACTGCCATGCCTGCGGACGGCCTACGGCCTCGATCACAACATCGGCTCCGCGCTTTTTCGGGGTGAGAGCGCGAACAGCCTCAACGGGGTCACCTACGGTAGT
>DATLKS010000880.1:0-1918 GCA_035538255.1 Terriglobales bacterium | reverse complement strand
AAGCTGAGGCTGAGTACCGCAACGGCGGCAAGAAGCAGCAGGTTCAGCCGAAGCATGCGTCCCAGAGTCAGAGGACTCTTTTCACCCGATTTGGCCCACCTAGCGTTCATTCAGCTTTCAATATGCAGATCGATTCCCAGGCGTCTTGCCTTCTGATAGAGCGTCTTGCGCTCAATACCGAGGGCGCGCGCGGCTTTGGATTTGTTGCCGGCGTTCTCTTTGAGGACTCTGACAATGTGCTGCCGTTCCATGTCCTGAAGGCTTTCCGCAGACGACACCGGCTCCGACAACTCAGTTCCGGCGTCACGTTCGCGCAGCACATCCGCCTTTCCGATCTCTCCCGAGGTGCAGAAGATGGAAAGCCGTTCGACAAAATTCTCGAGTTCACGCACATTTCCTGGCCAGCGCATGCCAGTAAGTACTTCTATAGCGTCGTTCGTGATGTGAACCTTCCGGTGATTACGTCGATTGGAGCCCTTGACAAAGTGCTGCACCAGCAAAGGGATGTCTTCCCTTCGTTCTTCGAGCGTGGGCAGGTTAATCGTGACTACGCCGAGCCGGTAATAGAGGTCCTCGCGGAAACCGCCGGACCTGATCATTGCTCGCAAATCGCGATTGCTCGCCGAGAGAATGCGAACATCGACTTCGATATACCGGTTTGAACCGACGCGGCGAATCTGTTGCTCCTGCACGGAACGCAGCAGATTCACCTGGAAGCTAGGTTTGGTTTCAGAGATCTCGTCGAGAAAGAGCGTTCCTTCATTGGCCGCCTCAAACAATCCCGAGCGGCTGTTATCTGCGCCGGTAAACGCTCCTTTTTCATGCCCAAACAGTTCGCTTTCGAGAATGTTCTCCGAAAATGCTCCGCAGTTTAGTGGGATAAAGGGCTTCTTCGCTCTGCCGCTGTGAGCATGGATCGCGCGGGCAACCAGTTCCTTCCCGGTTCCGCTAGCGCCCAGGATCAGAACGTTCGCACTGCTCGGGGCGACGCGTGCGATGGCCCGGTAGACTTCCAGCATCTTTGGGCTGCGTCCGATGATCGAGGTCTCGGGATTGGACCCATTTTGGGAAGACTCGTCTGGTCTGTTCGGGCGTCTCTTGCCGTTGCCGCTGTGCTGGCGAAGCCGGTTCACCAGAGTTAGCAACTGGTCGATGGCAAATGGCTTGCTCAGGTACTCAACCGCTCCTGATCCGAGTGACTCAGCGACCGTTTCCACACTGGCGTGGGCCGTCATCATCACACAAGAGCAGTGTGGCTGGAGCACCTTCACGAAATCCAAAACGTTCAATCCATTAGCTGTTCCCAAATAGAGATCGAGCAGCGCCAGGTGAAATGTTTCTTGCCGAAGCAGCGCAGCGGCCGATTCGACATCCGTAGCCGTGTGACATCCGTACCCTTCCGCGTGCAATACCGATTCAAGAAAGGTCCTTGTGGAGTGATCATCATCTACAACCAGCACTTGAAAGTCTTTGGTTGACATAAGTTACGGCATCCTCTGCTTCGCCCTGAGATAGTTTTTCTTGCTTGCACTCGCTCAAAAAAGGTAGCCAAGGCTCACAGTTCCGGAATTTGCCTGGAAGGCTCCGGTGCTCTGAGCTACCTGGTAACGTGAATAGTTCACTGCCAAGTCCCACCGGCCGAGCAGGAAGTGATTGCGCAAGTGCACCTCGCCCGCGGGATTCGGCATGCCGCCTGAAAACGATTCCACACCTCCTAAGCCGAGATATTCGCCGCGAAAGACACGCCCAATGCGCACGCGAAATCCCGCCTCAGCGAGATGGCTTTGATACTGCCCGGGACTGAAGTAACCATGGTTCAAACTCTCGGTGAAGTGAAGGTGAGTGAAGTTATAGCCCGCCCCAAATGCGAAGGTTCTGCTGCCCATCCAGCGCAGCACGTCTGCAGCCTCGCGCTCCG
>DATLKS010000879.1:0-2767 GCA_035538255.1 Terriglobales bacterium | reverse complement strand
ACGACGACTGAGTATTCGAGAATGGTGAACCTCACGAATCCATAACAAAAAGATCACAAACCTCGGATCGGGGCCGAAAATCCACTGTTCACTCACGTGGGACATTTGTACCAAATTGGGATCTGAGCGATCCAAGTGATTGACAACTTTGGTGGCTGCACCGTCGACAACATGGTTACGGCTGTTGGAGCGACCAGTCAGGCAAGCGAGAGACGATGGATTGGAAATTTGGAGCGCGCACTATTGCTGGCAATCAGTGCAGAGGGAAGCTATCCAGCGATTGCGTTTCTCATTGCAGCCAAGAGCCTGATCCGATCGAACGTACCGCGTGTAGATGTCCATGGTGGTGGAGATGCGCGCGTGTCGCATCTGCCCCTTGCACATCCTTCAGGTTTGCACCCGCTTCGACCATCCACGTAGCGCAAGATGTTCGTGAACGCCAAATGGCCTTCTTCGGATCGAGACCGAGCTTTATGGCTGCGGGGCGGAGGTGGCGGCATAGGACGTTGCCGTCGCTGGAGCGGGCGCCTTTGCGGAGCGAAAAAAGCCGTCCTTACCAGGCAACAGTATGTGACATTTCCTCGGTAATTATTTGATAGGCTCGCGGATCGAGGACAGCTGCAGAGAATCGAGCGTGGCCTTACACGGCGGAATCGCTGCCTGTTTCGGAACACATCAGCTATGGGCGAAACTCACGAGGTCATCGCAGGACACCGCTTATCGCGATATTCAGGCGTTGGTCGAGCAGGCTCTCCTAGTTAAGGATGCCGGCGGCGGCCGCAGCACGAGCTATTCGCTTGCGCAATAAGCCAACCGCAAAGCCAGCCGCACCGATAGCACCACCGCCACCTGTGGCACCAGGGCAATGCCGACAACTACTCCGACGATACCGATGGCCGCTCCTATCACGCCGCGATTGACTTTTGCCCAAGACACGCCCACCATAATGCTCCTGCGCCAAAAGGCATCCGGTGGCCGCCAGGACACCCGCCTCGCCGGCCCAACATTCGGAGATCACACCATGCACAGCACGCTCTTCACGGGTTTTCTCTCTGGTCTTGCCGACCAGCTATGGCGCAGCTTCCAAGCCGTTAACCGTCGTATCCCCCAGGGTCGGCTGCCAAGTCCAGCATGGGCCGCTGGCCCCCTCCTAAAAAGCACCGAACGTTCCAAACCGCCTCTCGGCATTCCGAGAGTCACAGAATCGCTTTGCCCGAAGTGCACTCTCGAAAAACGGGATGCGATTCTCGCGGGTAGGAGCGATGCCGCACAGTTGAACTACGCCAGCGAAATTATCAAAGCGTATTTAACTGAGGAAGTTGGGCGGATTCTCCTCCGCAAGATGTGCGATCGGCACGGCCCTTTCGAAGATGTTCTTTCGACCGATCCTGATTTCTTCCGTCGCATGGAGGCTCTTTGCGAAGGTCACGATCTTCCTTGCTGGGGTGACGGCGAAGTTCATCACCACAACCTGTGTAGCGTGAGGTACGGTCGCGGCGGATTTCTCATTGTCGATCTCACCAATCGCTGCAACATGATGTGCAATCCGTGCTTCATGGATGCCAACCAGGTGGGACACATTCACGAATTGGAACTGGGCGACATCAAGAGCATTTTTGCACGTGCGCAGGCGTTCAAGCCGCGCCGAGAGTTCAATGTTTTATTCTCAGGTGGCGAACCAACCCTGTCGCCCATCTTTCTCGAAGCAGTTCGCCACGCGCGAAGCTGCGGCTTCAAGCGTCTTCACGTCGCTTCGAACGGCATTCGTTTCGCTCAGAGTGAAGAGTTTGCGCGAGCCGCGAAGGATGCCGGACTACATGGGGTGTATTTACAGTTTGACGGCGTAACCGATCAGTCCAACCGGCATCGCGGTGTCGGCAACCTGCTCGACGTAAAGCTCCAGGCCATTGAGAACATTGCCAAAGTCGGCATGAAGACGACACTTCAGAGCACGGTCATTAACGGCCGGACCTCTGCCAGCGTCGGAAGCATCGTCGAGTTCACCATCCAGAACATCGACAAAATCAGTCACGTCATTTTTCAACCTATTATGTTCTCTGGGCGTGATGAATGCGTCGAAGACGAAATCCGCTATCAACGGCGCTACACGCTTTCACAGTTAGCGGCCGATCTGAAACAGCAAACGAACTTCGCCTGGGAGCCGATGCGCGACTGGGTTCCATTGTCGGCCTATACCGCCCTTACTCGCGTGCTCGACCTGTTGCGAGGGCCGGATGCGGAGTGCGGATCGGTTTCTCCTGCCTCTCACCCCGACTACTGCGTGACCAGCCCACTCGTTGTAAAGCGGGACACGAAAAAGGCGTATCCTCTGTTCTCCTTTTTCAACATTGAGCAGTTTAACCGCGACCTAAACGCGATTCTCGATTCGGCGCGCGGCACAACTCTTACGAAGGTGCAGCTTGCTCTGGCCGTTTTCAGAAACATCAACACGCGATCGCTGCCGGCAGGTCTGCATCTGCCAGATCTGATCGATCTACTGCGGCAAACAACCACTCGCCAGGACAGCAGAAGCCCACAATGGGAACATGAATCCTACGGTAAGAGCCCTTGGCATATGACCATCATCATCGGGCAGTTCTTCCAAGACCTGTTTATGTTCGATCTGCATGCGATCCAGATGTCTGCTACTCAGGTTGGCTGTCAAGATGGCGAGATTCCATTCTGTGCTTACAATTCGGCTGGCTGGCGGCAAATCGTGGAACGGCAGAACAACGCTGTGCCATTGTCTGTTTGGAAACGCGTCCAC
>DATLKS010000878.1:0-2967 GCA_035538255.1 Terriglobales bacterium | reverse complement strand
GCCCGTGCTGGTATCGCGCTTGCGAGGTTTGCCAATGTGGTAACTCCCGCCATGCTTCTCACGGCGTTAGGCATAAATTAGCAGGTCTCCCCGTAAATGGCGATCAACCACCCTCTTCTGGGATAGACCCCGAGTTGCTCTTGAATGTTCCCGGAAGAACGGGCCAAGAGACTCTCTGATAAGAGAACAATAAATATTAAGACGGTTGCAACCTTACTTTGGTTTCATTTCGGAGGGGAAGTCGCGCTGGAAGTCGCGGTGGATGAATTACTTGCAGGTTTCTTCCTCGGCTTACGCTTTGGTGTGACGGGCGCAGGTTCGGTGTCGTCCACGACGATCTTTTTTGGCGCCTGTTGCGCTGTAGAGGCTGCGGCCTGAGCCGCCTGTTGCGCTGCCGCGATGCGGTTGTCTGCGGTCGCGGCCATCTGCGACAAGGCGTCGGCATAGGCGCGGCGTTCGTCGTCCAGCGCGGATAGATGAGGCGCAACGACTTCGTACTCCTCGCGTTTGCCGAATGCGCCAGCCGATTCAGCCAAGTTGGCCAGTACTTCGTGCAAGGCATTCAGGTTGCGATAAAGATTAAAGTTCGCAGCCAGGCTCTGTGGGCTGGTCCGCACTGCGGAGATAAGTGCGGGAAGAGCGTTGGAGATATTGCGCTGGATCGATGCAGCATTTTCGGTTGCCTGATATTTGCTTGCCGACTCGGCCTTCCACTTCTCGATTCTCAATTTGCCGACGTCGGCGTTCAAACCTTGTGTCTCCTGCTCGATTTTGTTTAGCAGTGTGCTCACATCGGTTGTACTTCCAGGAACTGTTGCAGGCGTGCTCGCCGCGGGTGCCGGTGGATAAGACTGTGTTTGCGCAAAACAACAACAGCAGAGCGAGAGAATCAACAGCGCACGGAAGAATTGCTTCATCAGACTCAAGCATACTCCGGACGACGCAGGCTTTGATTTGCGTAGGTCGGAGTGCAAGGCGTTTGCCGATTACATTGACCTTAAGGCCACGAGCAGGCGAGAATAAGAGCTGCGGTTGCCTTCCTCGAAGTGGGCCTGTGGCGCAGCTGGGAGCGCGCTTCCATGGCATGGCGCTTACCAACAGGCCGGCCAATGACTCCAAAGAGCTTAGTTAAGGGTAGAACGGTCATTTAGCGGTATATTTGCCGCGATTTGGCACGAATTTGGCACGGTGCTGACTGCTTCCAAGCTTGGAAGCGGGCACGAAAAACCAACTAAAAGGGCTGCTCACAGTGGCGGGGTGCAGCCCTTTTCCTTTTCCTTTATGCGAATCGAAGCAGTATTTGCCTGAAGTGCAGACTCTGCGGACCTATTTCTGGAGCGAGCAAGGTAGCTGTCGAGTCGAGGACACAGTGATCCTCCTGCACAGTGATGGAACCGAGCGCGTCTCTGCGGGATGTAATTAAGCGCGAACGCCGCCTCTTTCCCATTCGAAGAAAGTCGGAGAATGTCAACTCTTGTTTTCGAATCGAGGGAGCGGGAGAAGTTGAGGGCAAAACAGACTACGTGGAAGGCACGCACGAGTTACTGATGTCATCTGGTAGGACATTGTGCTAATGGGTGCTCTGTGCCCACATGCGTGTAGCTCGATTTGCGAGTTAAGCTGTTTGGCGCCTTAGTCATCAAGGAAAGTCCTGAGCAATCAGCGGCGATTGTGGCTTGTGAACCGTTGATCCGGTCGAGTTGAAAATCGGAAAGGGAGAGCGGTAGCATCTTATGTCCCGCCGCGCTCGCCCGCTGAGGAGGGTGTTTACCGGGGACTTTAGGTGATCTTTCGCACGTTCGACCATGATGCAATGGCCGCTCGCATTCTTTGCATAGACGACGAGGCTTCAGGCCTTTATTTCCGTAAGCTCCTTCTTGAGAAGCAGGGCTACACCGTGGAGACCGCTACTAGTCCCGCAGAGGCGCTAAAAAAATTCCAATCCAACGATTTCGACCTCGTCGTCACAGACCATCTCCTAGGCCGTTCCACCGGGACTGAACTTGCACACGAGTTGAAAAGCCTTAAATCCGACGTTCGCATCATTATTCTCTCGGGAACTGTCGATATCCCCGGTGGGGCCGAGATAGCTGATGGCTTTGTGAGTAAAACTGACGGCCCTGAGGCTCTGTTCCAAAAAATTTCAGAATTGCTGTCGCAAAGCGCCGCAGCGTCTCGGCCTGCAGCACAGACGCTTCAAGCTGCGCCCCTCCAAAACCTTCTGGCGGCCGCCATCGTTGAATCGTCCGACGATGCAATCTTCTCAAAGTCCCTTGATGGCACGATTTTGACGTGGAACAAGGCCGCACAACGCATGTATGGGTACACAGCCGAAGACATCATTGGCCAACCCATTTCGGTCTTAATGCCGCCAGAATTGCGCGACCAATTCCGCGAGATCATGTCTCGCATTCGTCGTGGCGAAACGGTCGATCATCTGGTCACACGTCGCTTGGCAAAAGATAGACGCGAGTTGATGGTTGTTATTACGGTTTTTCCCGTTCGAGATCAGCAGGGACACATCTTGTCGGCGGCGACAATTGCTCGCGATGTAACCCAGGTGAAGGCGGCGGAAAACGCATTACGGAACAGTGAACGGCTTGCCACAGCGGGACGAATGGCTGCGACTGTTGCTCATGAAATCAACAACCCTCTCGAAGCCGTCACAAACATCCTGTTTTTGCTAGATCAGGTCCCAAGCCTCGATCCGACTGCGCATGAATTCGTTCACAGCGCGCAGCAGGAGATCGCGCGGATTCGACAAATTGCGCAGCTCACGCTCAAGTACCACCGACAATCAGCGGCAGAAGTTGAGCAGGTGCGCCTCAAGGTCATCGAGCGAGCGCAAATAGCCCAGACCGCGAATCATGTACTCGGCGCCATTCATCTCCAGCACATTTCCTCCGACCTCGCTTGTGCTCTGCTGGACGCGATCGATCACCATCGACAGCGGAATGCCATAGGCCA
>DATLKS010000877.1:0-11016 GCA_035538255.1 Terriglobales bacterium | reverse complement strand
CGTGCGTCAGCTTGAAGAAGCCAGGGATCACGCTGATATTGTCGTGCAGCGGAATGGTCTTGGCGATGATCCACTTGCTGAAGCGATCGAGCGCGAGCACCACGCCGGCAATCAGCAGAACATATTTTCGTAGGCTACCGGTTGACATTCTTAAGCTGCTCAGCCCCTAAGCTGCTGAGCTTCTAAGCTGAAGCTACGCAGCTGGTAAATGAATGATAAGACTCGACCTTTCAGAACATCGTCTCAAGTGTTCAGAATCGGACGGAGTCGATTAAATTTCGTGCCTTTCTTCAGACTAATTCTCACCTTTGCTAGTTGCAAAAATCTCGTGTAAAGCTGCGCTGCAACGTTCACAGACGTTCGGATAGACGGGATCGCGTCCCACTTGTGTCGAATAGTTCCAACAACGCTCACATTTTTTTCCGTCCGCTGGAAGCACCTCGACCTTCAGACCGGAACCGTTCCCCGTTCCTGAAAGAGCATGAAGCTCCACCTGAGAGACGATGAAAAGATAGCGCAGAGTTTCACGATAGCGTTCGAGCAAGCTGTAGCTGTCCGCAGGTGCCGAGATTTTGACCTTTGCTTCCAAACCGCTGCCAATGACTTTTTCCTTCCGCGCTGTTTCAAGGTGACGGAATACCTCTTCACGGATCAAGAGAAGGCGATCCCAATCAGCCCGCAGTTGCTCGGTACCTGCAGGCAACGATTTGCCAGATGGCTCAGGAGCACGCTCTGTATTTCCCAGTATCTCTTCGGGACTTGGGAAGAGTGCCAGATGGACACTTTCCGGCTTCTCACCGACGGCAGACAGGAGCTGCCAGACTTCTTCGGCGGTAAAGGCCATGATTGGTGCGAGCAGTCGAACCAGAACTTGTCCGATACGCCAGATAGCTGTTTGTCCAGAGCGGCGCGCGCGCGAATTTCTCGGATAGGTGTAGAGCCGATCCTTCAGCACGTCGAAGTAGAAGTTGCTGAGCTCACTGGTGCGGAATGCGATTACGCGTTGATAAATGCGATGAAATTCGAATTGCTCGTACCAGCGCAACACGTCGCGCACGAGATCGGTCGTGAGCAGCAGCATGTAACGGTCGATCGATTCCATCTGCTCGAACGTAACCTGATCGCGCTCTGGTTCAAAGCCATCGAGATTGCCCAGTATCCAGCGAAATGCATTGCGGATATCGCGGTAGTTATCGGCTACACGCAGCATCAGTTCGTCGGAGGCATGCATGTCCTCACGAAAATCCACTGACGCCACCCAGAGACGCACGATCTCTGCGCCGAGTTTATTTGCAACTTCAACCGGATCGACGCCATTGCCTAGCGACTTCGACATGGCTCGCCCTTGTGGATCGAGCGTCCAGCCGCAGGTGACGGCAGTTTTGTACGGGGCTCGATTACGCGTTCCGACCGAACATAGCAGCGAGGACTGGAACCATCCGCGGTGCTGATCTCCGCCTTCGATGTACATATCGGCGACGGCTTCGCCCATCACTGCTGCCCAACTCGAACCCGATTCAAACCAAACGTCGATAATGTCGAATTCTTTTCGGAACCGCTGTCCGGAGCAGCCCTGGCATTTCACATCTGCTGGGATAATCTGATTCGGCTCGCTCGTGTACCACGAATCAGCACCTTCGCGCGCGAATAAGGTGATCACTGCCTCGTTTACGGCCTTCGAGCGCAGTGGTTGATTGCAGCCTTCGCAGAAAAAGATAGGAATGGGCACACCCCACACGCGCTGGCGAGAAATACACCAATCGGGACGCGATGCAACCATATTGGAGATGCGCTCTTCACCCCAGTTTGGATCCCATTTGACCTGGTGGATCTCATCAATCGCTCGCTGACGCAGAGTCGAACCGTGCATCGCGCTCTCCATGCCAATGAACCACTGCTCAGTCGCGCGAAAGATCACGGGATTGTGGCAGCGCCAGCAGTGCGGATAGGAATGCGTGATCTTCGATTCGCTCATCAACGCACCCCGCGCCTTCAGCAGTTCGATAATCGGCTGGTTGGCTTGAAAAACTGTCTTACCTTCGTACTCAGGAAGACCGTTGTGCAATCGTCCGGAACCATCCACGTTGCAGGTTGGATCAAGCCCATATTTCACGCCGGTGTAGAAGTCATCCGCGCCATGAGAGGGCGCTGTGTGGACGGCTCCTGTGCCCTGCTCCAGCGTCACATAATCGGCAAGAACTCCGAGAATTTTGTGATCGAGAAACGGGTGCTCAAAAGTCGAGCCCTCGAGTTTTCGTCCTTGAAAACGCGCAATTACCTTCGCATCATTCAGGCCAGTGTTGCCGCGAGTAGCTTCCGCCAATCCCTCAGCAACGATGTATACCTTTCCGCTTTTCGAGTCCTCCAGCGCGACGTATTCGTACTCAGGATGGAAGGCGACGGCCATCGAAGCGGGCAGTGTCCAGGGGGTTGTGGTCCAGATGATTGTGTTGACGCGCTTGCCCGCTAAAGCGGGATCAATTGTTTCTGGGGAACTCGTGAGCGCGTACTTCACCCAGACACTTGGGCTCGTGTGTTGTTCGTATTCAACTTCCGCTTCGGCGAGAGCAGTGCGATCGAAGATGCACCAATAAACCGGACGCAGCCCTTTGTACACGAATCCGTTTTCCCAGAAATCGAAGAAGACACGCGCGATCACTGATTCGTACTCGCGCGACATTGTGGAATACGGATGATCAAATTGACCGAAGACACCGATGCGCTGAAACTGCTGGCTTTGAATATCGAGATACCTTTGTGCGTACTTACGGCACTCGCGGCGGACCTCGGCCGGAGCCATGTCCAATTTCTTGCGGCCAAGCTGTTCGTCAACTTTGATTTCGATGGGCAAGCCGTGACAGTCCCATCCTGGGACGTACGGGGCATCGAAATCAGCCATGGTCTTGGATTTGACTACGAAATCCTTCAAACATTTATTCAGAGCATGGCCGAGATGGATCTCGCCATTCGCATACGGCGGACCGTCATGAAGCAGGTACTTGGGTGCATTTTTTCGCGCCTCGCGAATGCGCCGATAAATGTCGATTTCGCGCCAGAAATCAAGCCTCTTCGGCTCGTTTTGTGGCAGATTCGCCTTCATGGCAAAGGCGGTTTTCGGCAAATTCAGCGTGTCTTTGAGTTCGGAGGCCATGCCCGGTGGTTATCTACTCCTCGCAGTGTAAAGGCGGGAAACTTCATTATAGGGGATGGGTTTAAAGCAGAAGACGATCCATGTCTTGTTTCGTGCGTCTTGCCGTCGCATCTAATAGATTATGCTGAGACAAGCGATGAAAAAGGACTTCTGCTGATGCGAATTCGTACCCAGAGTTGCTTCAGTTTCGCCAAGGAGGCGAAACTTTTTGTGTTTTTTTTCGTCTAAGGTCTTGACAAACTCGTAAAGTTCATCGGTCGGCTTACGAGCAACAAAAGCCCTGAATGACTCATCGGATACAGGTAAGCAGCCACTCCCGATGCGATGAGCAGAACCGGCTGTTAGGGTTGAATATTAGTTTTTATGGCAAACCAGGTGTTGATCGCTCCCACTGAAACCCGGATGAATCCAATACGCAAGCCGATGTCGGCGAACGTTCCGAATTTCGGTATCAAGGCGGAGGCTTCTCTCTTTCAATCGTTGAAAGAAAATCTTCGGGATGTGCTGTTTCCGGAGAAACTCCCCCCATTAAAACTGACCTCCGGACCGGTTGCCGTCAGGAGCATCTGGGGCGCGTACGACAATCGCAAGGTCGCGCGCACTTCATCTGTGATCGTGCACATCGCGATGATTGGTGGCTTGGTTGCGGTCTCGATTCTCGGTCACAAGGTTTATACAGAGCAGAAGAAAGAGACTGTCACGTTGGTTGCTCCGGACATCTCTGAATACATGCTGATGACTCCGAAGCAGATGCCCACGTTGCAGGGCGGTGGTGGCGGCGGTGACCGCGACAAGATCATCGCTCCCAAAGGGCATCTACCGAAGCCTGCTATGGAGCAGATCACACCTCCTGAGGTTGTGGTGAGAAATGATCATCCCAAGCTTACTGCTGAGCCGACGATCGTGATGCCTCCGCAGGTGAAGTTGGCAACCAACAATCTCCCGAACCTGGGAGATCCGAAGTCACCGGTAATTGCTGGTCCGCCTTCGAACGGCGTGGGCAGCGGAGCTGGTATCGGTTCCGGCAGCGGCGGCGGAATCGGTTCGGGAACCGGGGGCGGTGTTGGTCCTGGAATCGGCGGCGGCTACGGTGGCGGAGTATTTCGGCCCGGTGTGGGTGGCGTGAGCGCCCCAGTCGCAATTTACAAGCCGGAACCTGAATACTCTGAAGAGGCACGTAAAGCCAAATATCAGGGCACGGTGGTACTGGGTTGCATCGTAGGCGCAGACGGACATACACGCGCTCTCAAAGTCGAGCGTGGTCTTGGCATGGGACTCGACGAGAAGGCTTTGGAAGCGGTACGAAATTGGAAGTTCGAACCCGCGCAGAAAGACGGCAAGCCTGTTGCAGTCGCGATCAGCGTGGAAGTGGCATTCAGGCTCTTCTGAAGTAAGTCATTATCAGAAGGAACAAACGGCACGAGCTAACCGGCTGGTGCCGTTTGTGTTTTAGACCACGAATTCCCGTTCGAATGTGTGCTGCAGTTGTTTATTGCCGCGCTTGCGGACTGCATCCGCAACTGCCTGTTGGATAGTCTGGCTGGACTTGTAGCTTGAAAGCGCAGTAACTGCGTCAGTTGAGGACGCCGAATTTCCCTCGGCGACAATCGAGCACAGAAACTGGATTGCTTCATCACGCCGCGAAGCTGCTATCGCAGCCAGCAGAGTCTTGCGGGATGAGTGCGCCACAGTCCGCTCCCATTTCTCACGAAGGCAATCGAACGCGGACTTCAATCGCGATTGTCCGAGTGCCCACATTGCGGCTTCAGAAGTAGAGTCATCCACCACGTCCATGTAACCGGCAACGAACCTCAGCGACTGTTCTGGCGCCGCGCTTAACAGTCCTGAGAAACACTCGGCCAGGACCTCCGGTTCGGGATCACCGGTGAGCACTTTTAATCGAAGAACGAGGACTCCGCCATTCCCACCATTCACGGCAAAAGCACGTACTGCTCCTATTCGCGCTGCGGGCTCGGAATCCACGAGCAGGGGCAGAACCTCAGCCATAGCATCCGAGTAGCGGGTGCGGAGCAATCCTTGAGCACTGATCCCGCGCAGAGTGGCAGCGGTATCCACAGGCGGGCCGAAGGAGGCTTCCAACTGAACGTGACGTAGGCCCTGGAGGTAAACGTCCGGCTCTGAATAATCCAGTTCATACAGCGCAGCGAGAAGCCACGTGACAGCGGCGCAGCGCTTGTCGATATGCTGGGGATTGGCCATGAAGCGCCTGAATGCAGATACCAAATCGGGAAGGAGTTCCGACAGCTTTAATTCGCTAACGACCTTCGCTGCCTTGCCGACGATCAGGTTTGAGCGGTGATTCAGGAATTGCCGAACCTCTTGAATGGTACCTGCGCTCGGAGCTTCTTGGCGCAGTTCTCCAAGCCTGTTCAAAGCCTTCTCAATGGGGTCGGATTTGCTCATCAGGCAGATCGCTAGCAGACTTGCGTCAGTCTCTACACGTCTATCGCGGTTGGTTTCTCGAGCAGACGATCTCCCAGCCGGCCAGCTTTCTCGCAACACTCTCCGGGTGGGATCGGACTGCCATGCGGACAGGTCTCGGGATGCCCCAGGAACGTGCAGATTTTGTCCGTGACCTCCGGCGAGAGGATGTGCTCGAATTTGCATGCCTGCTGTTCGATTTCGTCTTCGTTCTGGACCTTTAAGGTCTGTGTGAATAATCGCTCGGCTAGCCGGTGCCGGCGAATCACGTCGGTCGCTCTCTGCTTACCTGCGGGAGTGAAGTCAACAACAAATTCGCCGTGTTCATGCGAGTGCATAGCGGGATGGATCGCTTCATGACAACGATTGACGACATCTTTGTGGACGTGATCGGCCGCTCCATGCGCGCGCTTCCGAACAAGACCAAGCTCCTCCATTCGATCTATGGCAATCCCGACCGGCAAAGCTCCACCAACATCCATTCTTCCCACCTCGGCGAGTTCGCCGTTCTCATGCAGTGTCCAAATCTCCTCGAGGACTTCGTCGAACTGCATTTCGTCTGACATGGTGAACAGCTGTTGATTCGCAATTTTCCCGTGGTGCAGTTCGATCGAGCGATCGGCGAGCCTCGCGACCATGGGATCGTGGGTCACCATTACGATCGTTCTGCCCTGGCGGTGAAGTTCCCGTAGTTGCCTCAGCACGATCTCCTCGTTTTTAGCATCGAGGTTCCCGGTAGGCTCGTCGGCGAGGATGATGCTCGGGTCGTTAATAAGTGCTCGCGCAATACAGACGCGCTGCTGTTCGCCGCCGGAAAGGTGAGCGGGAAGGTGATTGGCGCGATCTCTTAGCCCCACACGATCTAGCGCTTCGAGCGCCTCTTTCTTATCAGTCATCGAGTGGAAGTACTGCGCCAGCATCACGTTTTCAAGGGCCGTTAGATAAGGGATCAGATGAAACTGCTGAAAGATGAAACCGATCTTCTCTGCACGAAAGCGATTCAGCTCGGAGCCCGAAAGTTCCTTCAGGTCTTGTCCGCCGAGGAAGATGTCTCCGGAAGTTGGCCGGTCGAGGCAGCCGATCAGGTTCACGAGCGAGGATTTTCCTGACCCCGAAGGTCCCATAATGGCGAGCCATTCGCCTTTGCGCACAGCGAGCGAAACCCCATCCAGCGCGCGGATCTCTCCCGCTTGTCCACGCTGGCCTCCGGGATAAATCTTGCGAACGTTGATGATCTCGATCGGCATTACTCGCCTTTAAGGATGCCTGCGGGCTCAATTCGTTGCAACTGCGCAAGCGGCAGTACTGCGGCAAACAATGCAAGCGCCAAGCTCGTGAGGATGACCACAGGCAACACACCGAGCTGCGGCGCCACGGCGGTGTGGAAGTTGGCTTTAGAAATCCAGGCAGCGAGTCCGGAACCGAGCAGATACCCAATCACCGCGGCAAACAGCGCAATGCTTAGGGCCTCGCCAGCAAACAGTGTGCTAATCGCACGCTGCGACGAACCAATGGCTTTCATCACTGCGAAATCTCGGCGGCGTTCCAGCACCGATGATGTGAGCGTAGCAAATACGCAGAGCGCCACTGTGAGAGTTATCAGCAGCGTAGAGGCAAGCATCACCGACCGCATGCGCATAACTACGACACCCTGAGCTTCAAGCAGTTGATGAACCGGTCGTATTTGCATTGCCGAGAGTGACGACTGAAGCTTTGCGACCTCCGCGTTCACCTGATCACGAGAGCCAGGCACCGAAATCTCAAGCAGCGAGGGCCCGATACCAGTCCATGCTTCAAAAGAGCTCAGGGGAATGTAGATTCTGTCTTCCTCGTTTGCGCCGGTTCTCACCGTGCTGACTTCGTTGAGGTGGAGAATGCGCCCGGAGAAATCCAGATCAAAGCTGTGGCCGTCTTCATTCAAGTGAGACTTAACTCTTTCGCCGACGAGCGCCTCATCGGCTGCTGCCGGCCACTTTGAAACGAACCACCAGCTATTGAGGCGCCGCAATCTGGAGAGGTCTGTCCCGGAAACGACGACGGCGCTTCCATCCATTGAATGAGCGATCACAAATGCGAAGGGAACAACCAGTGAGCCGGAGGGAAGGACTGATTCGGCTTTCCGGACGCTACCTTCAGGAAGACTTACTCCATCCGCCGCTGCGATCGTGACGTTCGCGCCGTACGAACGAAAGTCGCGATTGAGCTTGCTATCAAGTCCATAGTAGAGACTCAGCATGGCCGCAATCATGGTGGAAGCTACGGCGAGTGCGGTGAACGCAATCAGCGGGCGGTTTCCCCGTCCGAGTAAGCCACGCTTCAGCAGGTGAATAAACATGGAGCGCTGCAGGCTCATGCATCACCCCGGAGCACTACTACAGGATCGAGTTTGAGGGCCCGACGAATGGCCGCTGCGCTACCCCCAATGGTGACGAACAAGGCCAGGAAAATCACAATGGGGAGAAGCACAGAGGTGATCTCCACGCCGGAGTGAAATATGGATTGACCGATGCGCTGCGCGATCGCGGTTCCAAATGCAAACCCGATTAACCCAGCAGCCAACGCCAGCAACGAGGCCTCGGTCACAAATAGTAAAGCGATCGTGGTTGCTGTGGCTCCAAGCGACTTCATCAGCCCCACTTCTCTGCGACGCTCCAGAATCGTGGTGGCCATTGCGGCGGAAACGGCGAGCGCGGCGGCAATCAGAGATGCAATCGCAATCAGTAGCATCAGGCCGGAGATGTGGGAGAGGACCATGCCTTCGTTCTGCGCCGCCTGACGAATCTGTTCGGCGCGTGCTCCAGGAAATGTCTCGCTTAACTGATATGCAATCGAGTTCGCGTAGGGAGAGCAATACCAGCGATCGTGATCGGCGGCGTTCATGCGATTTGGATCACGACGCGCAAAGGCATCCTCGGGCTTGGTCAGCGCGCTCACGTATATCTTGTCTACAGCGTTCGGCGCGTTTGCGAGCTGTTGTGCCAGCGCCAGGGGAGCGACAACAGCCGTATCTTCCGTCCCTCCCGTAGTTACAATCCCAACAACACGCGCTCGAACATTGGACAGCTCTAATGTGTCGCCGACATCCTTCCTAATTTGGCTTGCTAACGAGGTTCCAAGCAAAATTTCGGAACCGCCATCCTTGGGCCACGAGCCCTCAATCCTCCACCATGGGTAAAGTTTCTCGACTCCGGCCGTGAAATCGTCAGTTCCGAAACGGACCTTCCTATCGAAGTAGGTACCGAGCACTCGCACGGAGCGGTTTTCGACTCGGGCCTGAGTTTCAAAGAAGGGCGCAAAGGCGAGAATGTTGTGTCCCCAGAAGATACCTTTGATTTTGGACAGATCCGATTCCTTCAGGTAGGAACCCGAAGATACCGGTTTGATCTGCTGATCACCAATGCGGACATCGAGCGCCGCGTCCTCAGGGTAGACGACGATATTGGCCCCATAGCTTCGTAGCTCACGATTGATTTTGTCGCCGACGTCTACTCCTACAGCGATCATGGCAGTGGCAACCGCAACTCCGAGAATGACAGCGATTCCGGCGAGGAGCTTTCGCCGCTGCTGTCGTCGGAATGATTGATAAAGCAGCCGCAGGAACACAGCGCCTACTTCTCGAAGATGGGCATGCCGGTAGCAAGATCGGCTCTGGTTATGACGACTTGATCGCCTTTGGTGGATGACTTGAGTGGTATCGGGTTGCATCCACCAGGTTGACCGATAGACTGCGGGTTCACAGGCGCGGAGCAGTTTTTGCAGATGATTTGATTGCCGCTCTTGTAAAAGCCCACCGGCCCGCAGATCTGGCAAGCGTCGAGCACACTCACAACCTTGCTGTCGGGCCTCTTGAACAGAAGCAGTCGAATTTCTTTGCCCTTGAGATTCACGGAATACCGGTGCAATTCACCGTCTGAGACTTCGGACAGCGGAATCGATACCTGATCGTTGGCAATGATTAGCTCGTGAGCCGGAGAGAGGGAAGCGGTGCTCTTTGCGTAAATGAATTGCGCCGTTACCAGAACAATGAAAATGAACGACGACGCATAAACTGCCATCGACCAGAGCCGCTCCTTGCGCGCTGACCATTGCGCCTTGCGCCGCAAGGCTGGTGACTCGGGACTAACGCGCGGTATGGTGGAGACGGCGGTGTCCTGTCGCCGCCGCCGATCGAACAGGATCATCAAGGCCGCCAGCGCCAGAATCGTGACAAAGAAGAACACGTCATTGCGGACGATAGGTCCAACGATGGCCATTTCGCGTTTGCTGGAGGGTAGGACGCCATTCTCGGAGAGTTCATGTAGCCCAGAAACGACAAGCTGAGCCGCAACAAAGACGAGAATTACGGTTGTGACGCGGAAGAAGCGCTGCAGGTTGATGCGCACGCTGCCCTTGACGAACATCACACCAAAAATAATCGCCAGCAGCACTCCAATCAGCGTGCCCATGAAACTCAGCAATTCCGTTGAGTTGAACTGAACTGCGGCCAGGATCAAAACGGTCTCGACACCCTCCCGGAGCACCATCAGGAAGACGAATAAGAACAAACCCAAGCGGCTGCCATTGCTAGCAAAGCCGCCTACTCTGGTCTCAATTTCTCCTTTGAGTTTTCTCGCCGCTCGCCCCATGAACCAGATCATCGTAATCACGAAGAAAGCCGCAACCAGCATCACTACACCTTCGAATATGTCCGGATTGAACTGTGTGCGGGAGAGTGCAATCGCTCCGCCGATGCTGCACGTAAATGCGGCCCCAAGAGCCACATACACAACGCGGCGGAGATCGGAACGTTGAATCTTGGTAAGGTAAGCGAGAGTGATGCCGACGATGAGTGCGGCTTCAACCCCTTCGCGAAGCGTCACAATAAGGGCTTGCAGCATGAATCTCGATCTTGAAAATGAATTTCAATTTCAACTTGTATTTTAACAGTGGCAGCTTCTAGCCGCCATCTTCCCGCTTACGCATGTCTCGGGTACAGCCTTAAATCGTATTGCGTATGCGATTAAGAGGTAAACAGAAAGAACGTTCGCGCGCTCAGTTCAACTAGTATTCAGCTGAAACCTAATAGCTGTAGGCTGACGGCTTAGCCTGGCAGCTAATCAGCAGCAGTTCGCGTCTAACTAGAGTCCTGCGCAAAGCCGATTGCAGCACGGTCGAGCTTCACGATCCAAGACTCACAGGGGAAAACTCTTGTTCCGGCTCAGAGTGGCGCACAATGCTGGGGAAATCGACCAGTTGCGCTCTGTCTGGGATGCCCTTCACACTTCTGATCTCACCCTATTCCAGAGCTTTAGTTGGAATAGCCTCGCCGCGCAGCAATTTATTGATGTGGAAGAGCCGTATTTTGTCTTGGCGGAAGACGACAACGGAGCTGCAATCATTCCTGCCGTCCTAAGAAGGGAATCTCAAGAGCTCGGATTAGCGGG
>DATLKS010000876.1:0-10057 GCA_035538255.1 Terriglobales bacterium | reverse complement strand
AAGTCTCGGCCTTACGATGCAGATTGCTGAATTTTTTTTTCAGGATGTTCAATGTCGCCGTCTTTGAATCGTGAACGCTTGGCGAATCGTTCCCCTTTTGGAGATCGACTTCGAGATTCGCGATTTGGGATTTCAGCGCCTGCTCGGCATCGGGGGAGTCAAGTTCCATCAGGTGCTGTTTGGCGACCAGCAATTTGAGATACGTTCGCTGCAGCTTCTTGAGGGCTTCGCGGTTGGTTTCGATGGTGAACTCGAACTCGTCGGACTGGAGATTGCGGTACATCTGTAGTGTCTGCTCGCACTTTGCTTGCAGCCTCGTCAGCCGCGCCTTCGCGTCGGCAGGCAGCACCTTGACTAGGGCGGCGCTTTCTTCGGCGATCTGGTCATCGCTGCGCTTGAATGAGGTGGCATCTACCCAGTTCTGAAAGCGCTTATTGAACGCCAGTGAAGAGACGAGCGCTGCCTCCACGCCGAGCCCCAGCAACCAGATTGCGTGCTCACCAAAGCCAAGAAGGCCAATACCACCGACCGCAAGCGCATTCAGGGGAAGTCGGCCCAGACCGGGAACGTCCACCCCAACAAAGAACGCGGATTTTAGGTAACGCCACACGTAAGACTATGCAGACTCCGTGCTGCCCGGTCCCATGGTCTTCACCGGAGTCGCCGCTGCTCCAGCGGTATTGCCGGCGACGGGCTCGAGCGCAATGCCTTCCTTAGCGGCGAAGTCGGCGAGCGCCTGATCGGCCAACGCCTGCTGCTCCGATTCCTTAATATGGACCTGAGTGGTGTCCATGCTGTCGCGCGCGACGCGCAGGCGGCCGGCAGCTTTTTCGCGTTCTTCTTCAACCATCTCGTGCAGGCGGTCCAGAGTCTCGCCGGCGCCGCCAATTTGCGTAACCATGCCGGAAGCCATCTCCGTGACCTCTGCCAGGGCGCGCTTCATCTTCATGTCATCAATGGAAGATTTAAGGGACTCAATTTTGCTGCGCGCCGTGGTAACCGCGACGTCCCGAGCGCGAACGAGTTCTTTGTAAGTTGTCTCGGCTTGCTCGAGCTGCTTGCGGTTTTCGTCGAGCTCGCGCTCTACAGTTTGAAGTCGTAGCGCGAGTTCGCCTGCGATCTGCCTGTTCCCAGCGCGCAGATTTGCCGTGGTTCGGGCACGCAGATCGCGCTGGTCAGTCTCCAGCTTTCGCACTTGCGTCATCAGGCGCTCACACATGCCTGCGTGCGATGCCAATCCTGTGTTGTACTGTGCAATCTGCCGGCGAAGATGCTCCTTTTCAACCTCAAGCAGAGCCTCGGGATTCTGGCGCTCCAGTCCGGAGACGAAAAGTGAAAGAAAACCTCGAAATAGATTTCCGATACGTCGGAACATGCAATGCCTCCCCTAGCGATTGCTCTGGCTGCGCTGCCAGCTTGCCAGCAGATTACTCACTACTTCCGCCTTCGGCGGCTCACATACACTGCCAATGTCGAGCTGTACTCCATATTGCGAGAATTGCGTAAACGGACTATCGGGCGTGCGCACGGCCACATTGGTATTCGCTGGGCGGAATCCGTGCTTCAGAGACTCGCGCTGAATAGGCTCGCTGACCAGGAAGTCGAGGAACGTTTGCTCAGCTTTGCGCTGCTCTGGAGTGCTCCACGGCACATCGAGAATGTAATACGGATTGTCGTTCCAGGCATTATATTGCGGATAAGTCACGCGAATATTACCCCAACGCCCCTCCGCATTCTTCAGATAATCGATGGCGACGCTTTCATAGACCAAAAGCGCGTCGAAGGACGATGGCCCTTTCAGTACCATCTCGCGCATCATATTTCCCGTGCTGTTCGACATGCCGCTTACGCCGCGTTCCAGGTCAGAGAGCCAATTCTGAAATTTGACGTCAACCACATCGTTCAGCGTTAAGCCGCGCGTCTTCTGGTGGAAGCTGTACGCCGCGAGAACAATCGTCATGAGCCCGGAGTTTGAATCGTTGGGATTGGTATGCCCAAACTTGAACAGCCCCCATTCTGGCTTGTTGGCGATTGCCGCCCAGCCTCCCTTTTCATTCAGAGCCTTCTCAATCGTGTCCAGCGACGGATTCGGATATTTCTTGATAAATGCCTGGTAGCGCTCGTCCCACCAGACGAAGACCATGGGACTCAACGCAAGCTGCTCCTCCTTCGCAATTGGATTGCCGCCACGCTTCACCTGCCAATCCTGCACGAACTGATCTTTGTAGAGATCGCTGGCAGGAGACCACGCGTTGATGCGCTGATCGCCGTCGAGAATCGCGTGCGCGCCCTCGAGCGATCCCATCGGGATCAGGTTGACGGATATGTTCTTACCCGCTTTGGTCTTCGCGAATTCCTGAACCGCCCACTCCAGCCAATTTCGCTTCTCCGTGCCATAGGCAACGCCGATCGTGACGTTGCTACCTCCGGAGAAAAGCCCGCTGGAAGAAGATGACGCGCTCTGTTGTCCAGTAGCGTTGCCGCGATTGTGTTGCGACGTGAAGAGGTAATAGGCTCCATAAGCGCAGGCCGCCACAAACGCAATAATGGCCAGCTTGCCAAGCGGCGTCAGCTTAGGAGGTTCTGCAGAATATGGAGGTGTAGGAGCCATTGTTTTAATAGCTCAGGAAAGGTCCATTGTAGGCCATTCACCGAGCACCCGCGCGAATCCTCAAAACTCTCCTAGAAGAACGTCGAAATATCGCGAAAGACTTCCACAATGTTCTTTGGCGTGCCTTCATACATGCGCGCCTGCGTAGTTTCGGAGATCTTCTGCAGCACGTCACGGCGAGCATCGCGGCCATAGGCAATGCTGAAAATGCTGATCGGTCTCTGCTCGGAATTTTGTTGAATGTGCTGGAGCAGATCCTCCAGTTTCTCGTTGCTCTCCGTGTCGGCTCCATCCGTGAGTACGACCACGGCGCGAATCTGGTCGTTCTTTTCTCCCTTGTCGAGGAGATGCTTGTAAGCAGCGTCGATGGAGTCGTACAACTCGGTGCCGCCATCGGCAAACAGAGACGATATCGTGTCTTCCGCTTTCTGTCGCTGCGTCTTCACTGGTAAATCCTGAAACGCCCAGTTCAGGTGCGTGCTGAACGGCAGCAATGAGAAGGTGTCGGAGTCGTCGAGCAGGGAGACGAGCTGATTAGCGCCTTGCCTGGCATTCACCATCTTCTGTTCCTCGTTCATACTTCCAGAGGTATCAAGCACCAGCACGATATCGGCTGTCTTCTTGTCCTGCTTCCAGAGTTCGAGCACTGAGTCAATAACCTCGGCGGGCGGGACTTCCAAAGTAGTCTTAGGCTCCTTCGGATCGATGCCATGTGCGGCATCGAGTGGCGAGGTTAGTGCGACATCGACCGCTCCCGGACGAAAGCCATAGGTCATCGCACGCTCCTGCTGGGGGCGCGCGAGCAGATATTTGATGTACATCTCCGCCGCTTCCTTATGCGCGGGCGTAACCCAATCGCGATTCACGATCCCGATGGGATGATCGCTCCAGAAGGTACCCTCCTTGGGATAGATCGCGACAACCGGAAACTGAAGATTCTTGCTGTAAGACTCGATCACCATGCTCTCGTAGAGCACAGCCGCGGAGAGATACTGCGGACCTGCGGCAAACATCTTCCGCCCGAAAAATCCGGTCGAACTACCGTAGTGCACAACCGAGTGCTCAACACCGCGAACGAATTCTGCCGTTCGTGGATTTTGCACGTCTTCTCGCGTGAGGTTCGCAGTCTTTTTGTTAGCTGCGTAGACTTCGGCAATCACGGAGATAAGTCCGCTATTGCTGTATTGCGGATGAGTATGTCCGAATTTGAACTGACCCCATTGAGGGTAGCCGTACTGCGCCCAGCCCTGTTGGCTGCGGGCGAGAGCGAGAATGTCGGCCCATCCGATAGGCTTTTTGCCGTAGCCAATGGCCTCAGCCATCGGCTTCCACATGGCGATCACGACAGGTGACAAAACCAGATTCTCAGTAGGACCAACTAGGTCATGACCGCTGCTCGCTCGCGATCGTGCATTGCCAAGAGTGATAAAGGCGGCCGACGCCGGGCTGGTGATGTGTGCCTTGATATTGCCGCTGAGAATATCGTCGATAGACTCGCCCGAACCCATCGGAGTGGCAGTCACAAAGATGCGCTGCCCGCTGGCGGTCTTATTGCCCGCTCGATTGAACGAGTCGGTAACTTCCTTAACCCACGTCTCCTTTTCAGAGCCGTAGGTGAAGACGAGCTCAAGTGATCCTTTCGGGGCGAAGCTTGAGGATTGACCGCCAGAGGAACCAGCTTGGGGACGGTTGCAGCTGCTCTCGAACAATGCCAGGAGGAATATTGATGCGGCGCATGCCGCCTTGCCAATTTGCCACCTGCACAACGAATCCGGACCGGAGAACATAGACTTGCTTTCCTTCGGAGAGCTCACACTGGCCTATACGTAATGCCGTCGAGGTCCGTTGCATTTAGCTAAGCATCTGGATATTACAGACTTATTAAGGAGAAAATACCTTTGATTCCGCCGTACTACCCAACCGAAATCGACTTGCAAAACATTGTGGCGGTGCTGGAGTGCATCAGCAAAACCGGTGGTCACTAAACAATACCGAGAGATGGAACCCCGCTAGCTTATCCGTCGCGCGAATGACTTGCTGGCTATATCGAGAAGTTCCTCACATCTATCAGCTAGCCAGGACTAGAGTCTTTTCTCTCAACATCGCGTGCTCAGCAAGTGGCACCACGCGAAGGAAGTCAAATTCTCATCGGCATGATGATGTAGCGGTACTTGTACTCGTCTGCTCCGCCTTCGGGACGGAGCTGGCCGGCCGATTGTGAGTCTTTGAACTCCAGGCGCACGTCGCCCGAATTAGTGACTTTGAGGAAATCCAGCAAATATTGTGAGTTGAAGCCGATGATCAGCGGATCGGACTTGTAGCTCGTCTCGATCGTATCTTCGGACTCGCCTGCGTCGGTCGAAGAAGATGAGATGCGTAGCTCGTCTTTATCGAGCTTCATGCGGATGGCGCCAGAGCGCTCGTCAGCAAACTGAGCAACGCGCTGAATCGCGCCCAGTAGATCGGAACAGCTCACGACTACAGCTTTGTTGTTGTCACGCGGGAGCACTGCTTCGTAGTTGGGGAATTGCCCCGTTAACTGTCGTGAAGTAAGGAGCCGTCCACCGATACGGAAGAAGAGCGTGGAATCGTCTTTGGCGAATTCAGCAAAGTCTTCTCCGGTCTGATCAATCAGCGAGCGCAGTTCGTTCATCGCCTTGCGTGGGATTAGCGTTTTCATCTCGCCATTCACGCCGGGGAATTCTGCCTTGGTTTCGATATGAGCCAATCGATGTCCGTCGGTAGCCACCATTGCGATCGATTCGGCCTTAATAACCATCAGCGCTCCATTGAGTGTGTAGCGTGATTCCTCGTTCGAGATTGCGAAAACAGTTTTTGCTATCAAGTTGCGCAATACCGCTACAGGCAGCTTCGTCGCCGATCCAGTCGGGAACGTTGGCAGAGCTGGGAAGTTCGCACGGGCCATGCCTACCATCTTCGTGTTTGAACGCCCCGCGCGGATCTGCACCCAGTGGTTTTCCAGTTGCTTGATCGTGATCGGGACTTCTGGAAGCAGTTTCACATAGTCATAAAGCTTGCGGGCAGGAATAGTGCAGGAACCTTCCTTTTTCACCGTCGCCGAGCAGGAAGTACGCAGGCTGAGATCGAGATCCGTCGCCGTAATGCTCAGACGATCACTCGCTGCCTCAAAGAGAAAGTTTGACAGGATAGGGATCGTCGTCTTGCGCTCTACAACTCCCTGCGTGGCAGTCAGCTCCTTGAGGAGCTCGGTCTGGTTCAGCACAATCTCCATGGCTGCTGCACTGGTTTGTGTGCTGGTTTTCTCTGCGTTCTCCACGCTGACTCCGGCCAAAGGCATGATGACAAACCCCCTGCGAATGTATGCGTAAAACTTATATCAGCTACTGCTTTGACTTCAATCAAAGAAAAGAACAACTACTGAGAGAAGTAGTAGTAAATGCTCTGGAAAAGTGGATATCTTCCTTTAAACCGCATGTGGCGCACTGGAGAGCATACGTCGGGTCTTAGAAATCAGCGCCTGATATCACGTCCGATAACGGATCTTAGGGCATAGCTCTTGGAGTGGCACCCGTTCTCCGAATCACCAACATTGCTTCCACAGCCAGGCACGTGGAAAGTTTGGTGGCTACGGTGGAAAGGTGCATCGCAAAGAGAATTCATCGCACTATTGAGAGCTGCTCTTTCCCACAAACCTGGATTCCTGATAGCCGCGCAGAGACTCACTTCTGCAAAGGAATATCGAAGTAGAACAATTCCTGCCCCTCGCCGTTGCGAATCCCTGTGAATACGATATGCGATCCAATCAGCGGCTGTTGTACTCCGCTCACATCGAAGAAGAGGAAACCCGATTGGGTGTTGTGTGGCTCGACAGCTTTAGCCTTAAAGATCAGGTAATCGATCTCTTCGTCGGTGTTCTTGGGCAGGCGCTTGGGTTTGGATCGCGGAATCGGGATTGGCAATGGCACTCGAGTTGTGCTTTGGTCTTGCGGCTCTGCCGAATTGGCCACTGCTCGTTCGATGTCTTCTTTCGTGAGGGGCTCGCCTTTGGCTTTGTGCAACGTTGTGAACTCAATATGTGCGTCGGCGAGTGAGAGCGGCTGATCGGTGTCGTTGCTGATAACCAAGCGAACCGGTAACACGCGATGCTCGTAGAACTTCACGTGAAATACCGAGTCCTTCTCCGGACCATAGGGCTCGATTGCGATGCTTACGCCTTCTTCTTTGTGAGTCTCGTGCTGCACAAATTTGGCAGCATGTCCGGCGGGCGGTATCTCTGGAGGCTTGTAGTCATAGGCATCAGCGGTTACTAAACAGATGAGCAGCATCGCCGATGCCCACATTTTCTGTTGCCGCAGCATCGCTCTTTCCTACACCGAGGCAAAGAACGTCTTCATCCGCCGCAACGCCTCTTTCAAGACCCCGCTGCTGGTGGCATAAGAGAGACGAATGTGCTCGCGCGTCCCGAAGCCTTCGCCTGGAACGGTGACGACGTGTGCCTCATGCAGCAGGCGGTTCGCTACGTCAATGCTGGAGTTCAGGCCTGAACGCCCGAGATACGCGGAGATATTCGGATACGCATAAAACGCACCCTCAGGTTTTGCGCACGAGACTCCGGGAATTTCCTTGAGATCGGCAAGCACCTGATCGCGCAGGCGAATGTAATCGGCGCGAAACTCGGCAATGCAGTCCTGCGGACCTTCGAGTGCAGCGATAGCGGCTTTTTGGACGATCGATACCGGATTCGAAGTTGATTGGCTCTGCAGCTTGCTGATCTGATCAACTACTGCTTTCGGACCAAGCGCATAACCAGACCTCCACCCCGTCATTGCGTAAGTTTTCGAAAGCGACCCAATAATCACGAGACGCTCGCGGGCTTCCGACAGCGAACCCGCGGACTCAACGTCTCCAGTGAAATTCAGATAGACATAACACTCGTCCGAGATGACGTAGATGCCGCGGCGGTGTGCCATAAGCACCACATCACGCATGTCGTCAGGATTCATCACCGCGCCCGATGGATTGCATGGTGTGTTCAGGATGATCGCTTTCGTGCGCGAAGTGATAGCGCGCTCGATCATGTCCGCAGTCAGGCGGAAGTCCTGCTCTTCATCGGCGCGGACGTATACGCATTTTCCGCCGGCGTACTCAACGATGTCCTTGAAGGAGACCCAATATGGAACCGGAATGATGACCTCATCGTCGTGATCGACCAGCACCTGGATGGCATTGAACAATGCCTGTTTGCCGCCAGTAGCGGCGACAGCTTCCTCAGGCTTGTAGTCAGAGCCAAAATCCGCGGCGTGACGTTTGACGATAGCCTTGCGCAGCTCCGGCACGCCGCCGACTGCGGTGTACTTGGTAAAGTTTTGCTCGATGGCGGCAATGGCGGCGTCTTTAATATGGCGAGGAGTATTGAAGTGCGGCTCACCCATTCCAAGATCGCTTAGATCTATGCCCTTCGCCCGCAGCATCGCGGCTTCAGCCGTCATCGCGATCGTCGCCGAAACTTCAATGCGGTTTAGCCGCGCGGAAAAAGGACTACTCACTGCCGTGGTGGTTGCCATTATTGCCTCCGAATTTAATGCTTTCCCTGGTTAGCGACCAAAATCGCCGCACGAAATTTTTTATGCAGCCGGCGCTCTACTTCAGGTGGGACTAATTCCTGCGCTGAGCCGCCGAGTCGGAAGACTTCCTTCACCAACCGCGAGCTCAGATAGGAATAGGCCTCAGCGGGCATCATGAAGATCGTCTCCACCGCCGCGTTAAGCTTGCGGTTCATCAGCGCCATCTGCAGCTCATATTCATAGTCGCTGATAGCCCTAATGCCGCGCAATACGGCGTTTGCCTTTTGCTGAACAACATAATCGACCAGAAGCCCTGAGAAGGTATCAATGCGCACATTTGGCCAGCGCGCGGTAGCCTCAGTGAGCATCTCCCGACGTTCGGAGACATCGAACAGCGGTTCCTTCTCCGAGTTCCTCAGAATCGCGACTATCAATTCGTCGAAGATCTTGCTCCCACGTTCGATCAGGTCAAGATGACCGTTCGTAAGCGGATCAAAGGAGCCAGGATATATCGCCTTGATTTGCTTCATTGAAGACTGATAGAGCGCGTTCCCGATTCTAAGTGCTATATCCTGCCCTAGCAATGGTCATTGGCGTGGAAACATGTGCAAACTTTTGCATCTGGCATTTTTCGAGTTTTGAGCAGCCTAAATCCCCCGCTCATAAAAATCAGCGACTTACAGCCAACTCCGTTTGGTTCGGTAATTGCAGTATAGGAAAAGCGAGAGGTCGGGAAGGCATTTGGGGGAGTGCTCAACGGTCTCGATGGAAATTTTGAGCCCGGATAAATAGCGCGGCCAAAAGATGAACGCCAGGGTGAACCAGCTCTGGCGTTTTCCATTCAGGGCGCTTTGAGCGCTGCCTGGGACAGCTCCCACGTCAATTTTCGACCAGCCAAAACGATTTCTTCCGGCTTACCAGTGCTTCCGCAGCACGGCCTGCTTTTTTCCTGTCAATCTAAACACGGCCTCACCTCACGCGTTCCGGGCAGAATGAGAAGATAATAATGAGTGTAGATGTCATTTACGGAACAGTACGACGTAGTTGTGGTCGGAGCCGGACATGCTGGATGCGAGGCAGCGATGGCCTGCGCACGCATGGGTCTGAAGACCGCTTTGTTTACTCTCAACGTTGATCTAATCGCGCAGATGTCGTGCAACCCTGCCGTGGGCGGAATCGCCAAGGGACATCTGGTCCGTGAGATCGATGCGCTCGGCGGAGTGATGGGCGAGGTTACCGATGCGGTCGGCATTCAGTTTCGCCTACGGAACACGTCGCGAGGGCCAGCGGTGTGGTCTCCGCGCGCCCAGTGCGACAAGCAGCAGTACCGCCTCAAAATGCGCGAAGTGCTGGAAGCCCAGTCAAATCTTTTCATAAAGCAGGCCGAAGTCGCCGAGCTCATCGTCGAGTCCTCTGCCGAGGGGAGTCCTGCCACTACGATCGCTCGCGGCATCACGCTGCGCGATGGCCGCCACGTGCATGCCAGAGCAGTCGTCATCACTACAGGGACATTCCTCAATGGCCTGATCCATTGCGGCGAGCAGACCTATCCCGCCGGACGCTCCGGAGAACCGCCATCGCAGCTGCTCGGCGAGTCGCTCAAGCTGCTCGGCTTGCGTGGATGTCGTCTCAAAACGGGAACGCCTCCCCGGCTCGATGGTCGAACGATCGATTGGTCGCGCTTCCCGATGCAGCCCGGCGACGAAGATCCCACTCCATTCAGCTTCCGCACGAAGAAGATCTCGCAGAAACAAGTGCCGTGCTACATCGCCTTCACTACCGAGGAAACCCATCGCGTCATTCGCGAGAACGTGCATCGTTCGCCGATGTAATCCGGGCAGATTAAGTCCATTGGCCCGCGCTACTGCCCTTCGATCGAAGACAAGATCGTCAAGTTTCC
>DATLKS010000875.1:0-2197 GCA_035538255.1 Terriglobales bacterium | reverse complement strand
ATCCCGACCTGCTAGCCCAAGCCCAACTCGCCTGCGGCGCCACGCATTAGTCCCGTTTTGCTGTTACAGACGGTTCTATTTCCTTAGTCAGCATGGAACGACCGGCTCCGATTCGCGGTACGTGGATTATGCTGCGAATCGGAAGAAAAGCAGTACAGAGCCACAAGCGAGAGGAGCCGGTCTATGAAGAGAATAAAATTTGTAGGGTTGGATGTCCATGCGGAGACAATCGCGGTAGCGGTAGCAGAGCAAGAAGGGGAAATACGGTCCCTGGGAATGATTCCGAATCGGGAGGAATCGGTACGGAAACTGGTCAAGAAACTGGGGCCGGTGGAGGAGTTGCGGTTCTGCTATGAAGCAGGTCCGACAGGGTATGTATTGTACTGGCAGCTGACGAAGATGGGAGCGGCATGCGCGGTGGTAGCGCCGACGTTGGTGCCGGTGAAAGCCGGAGATCGCGTGAAGACCGACCGCCGGGATGCGTTGAAACTGGCGCGGAATTATCGGGCCGGCGAATTGACGGCGGTGTGGGTGCCGGATGCGGAGCACGAAGGGCTGCGGGATCTGGTGCGCGCGCGGGAAGCAGCCAAGAAAGATCAACTACGCGCGCGGCATCGGCTCAGTAAATTTCTGTTGCGGCATGGGCGGCGGCCGCCGGTGGGGGTAACACCCTGGACGGTGAAGTACCTGGAATGGGTGAAGCGCGACGTGCACTTTGCCGTGAAAGCGCAAGAAGCCACGCTGCTGGATTACCTGCACGAAGTGGAGCACCTGGCAGCACGGATGGTGCGACTGGATGGTGCGATCGCAGAAGCGGCAAAAGCAGCGCCGCCGAAGATGCGTGCGGTGATGGCAGGGCTACAGGCCTTGCGAGGAATCGCGGCGATCTCGGCCGTGACGATCGTGGCCGAACTGGGAGAAGTAACGCGATTCCCCAAGGCGCGAGGGTTGATGGGCTATGGAGGAATCGTAGCCAGCGAAAACTCCAGTGGAGAACGGCAGCGGCGAGGAGGCATTACCAAGACGGGGAATGCGCACTTGCGACGGATCGTGGTCGAGGCCGCGTGGGCCTACCGACACCGGCCAGCCCTAGGACTCACGCTGCGCAAGCGGCAAGAGGGTCTCAGCGAAGGAGTAAAAGAGATCGCCTGGAAGGCCCAACATCGGTTGCATGCGCGGTATGGGAAATTGCTGGCCCAGGGTAAGAACAAAGGAGTGGTGGTGACGGCGGTAGGACGAGAGTTGCTGGGATTCATCTGGGCCATTGGTGTACAGGTGGAAGCGGAGCAGCAAGAATCCTTGCGGAAAGTGGCCTAAGAAAGAGTTTGCTGAAAGGCAGAGAATCACAGGAGGCAGCGTGGGTAGCGGTCGAGGGGTACACGAAGGAGAACCCTCGACGCCTCCTATGCGGTAGGTCTTGGACCAAACCCGCGCTTTTAGTCCGAGGCAGCTCCCGACGAATCACGATTATGCGGTTCCGACCCGCGAATATCAGGGTGATCAATCGTCGTTAGAGCTTCCTCGACCGCCACCCGTGCTGCTTCCTGGGAGGACAAAGAAAGAATGAAGAAAAGAAAAAACGGAGTTGTAGTTGACAGGTCGTTCCATATCAGGAGGCCGGGCTTCCTTGCCCTGAGCCGCGAAGGGAGCCCCGACGTAAAACCCTCCAAGGCCGAATGGGCTTTAACAGTGTGAGAACAGGGGCTCTTCTTTGTAGTGGCGCAGCTTGCTGCGCCTCAATCTGCTCGCCGACTCCTAAGTCGTGTTCTTCAGGAGGTGGGAGCTTTAGCTCCCACGTAAAGTGCTCACTCTCATGGGGCTTCAGCCCCTGAGGAATTGCTTTTAGCTTTTTTCCGCAAACCGTTCAGCCGTGCCGTAACTGCTTGCGTTTCATCCGGCTTTAGCCACTGAGGACTGCTTCTGCGATTGCCACACAGACTTCGAAGCCCTCAAGAAAGTCTTCTGCTGTTTCGACCGCGAAGCCGCTTCTCTACACAACGCTCCGGGACGCCAGAGCCTTCTCCAACAACGGCATCTCACGCCCACGCGCCGACACCTTCTCCACCGACTCAATCCGTCTATCGCGCACCAAAAGCGCGCAATCAAAATTGTTCACGGTCGGACAAACATGCCTTGGGAGCAAGTAAAGCGCGTCGCCAACCTCTGGCCCCACAGCCCCACCGGCCACCTCCATCGG
>DATLKS010000874.1:0-7687 GCA_035538255.1 Terriglobales bacterium | reverse complement strand
GATCTGAAAGCTGTCGCGCGTAAACACTTTGCTGACGTGATTGGCCTGCACCAGCTTGGTCGCTGCCGGCGCACTCTTCATTTCCGCTGCCTGAGGCATGATTCGTTGACCCTTTCGTTTGGACTTCCTTACAACCCACGTACTGGTGATTTTCGTATTGCACCGATCCGCTATCGCGGATGGTACTTTCCTGATTGCTCTCACTGCTTGATTTTTATTCTGTCACCATCTTTCAAATCAGCCGGAGCATTGACGATTACGTCTTCTCCTCCCGTGAGTCCCTCTACGAGATATCCATCGCTGCGTTGGCTGAGCGCTTTCACCTCGCGCTGCACCGCGCGGCCGTTGAACGCGATCAAAACCACTCGCTTGCCGCCGCTGTCATGCACGGTGCTGGTCGGCACCACGGCTCCTGACGAAATCGTCTGCTTTGGGCCATTGCTCTTTTCGTCAGCCAGAAAGCGAACGTTCGCGTTCTCTTCCGGGCGCAGATAATCGTCCGGATTCAGAACTTTTACTTTTACCTGCACCGTCGCCTTTTGCCGATTCGCCATCGGCGCGACCTCGCTGATCATGCCCTTGTACTCGCGATCAGGATAGGCGTCGGTTGAAAGCACCGCCTTCTGTTGCGGACCTAATTTCGCAAAGTCGTTCTGGCTGATGTCCAGCTCGACCTGCAGGTCGGTAAGATCGGCGAGCGTGACGACCGATCCGCGTGGCCCTCCGGTGTCGGCGCCGGAGGCAAACTGCGCCGTAACCAGTTCGCCTTTTTCCGCCGTACGCTCCAGGATCGTTCCCGTTACGGGAGCGCGAATCTGAGTAGCTTCGAGCTGCGATTCGGCATAGGCCAATTGTCCTTTTGCCTGCTCCAGCGCTCCGCGGGCATTCTCGATCTCCTCCTGGCGCGGTCCAATCTTCGAGAGTCGATACACCTTCTCCAGCGACTGCTCATGCTGCAGCGCGGCGTCGTACTTCGCCTGTGCGTCATCGAGCTGCTGCCTTGAGAAGACGCCTTGGGCGACCAGCGGCTTCGTACGCTCGAGCGTCGCCTTGGCGTTGGCCAGATTGGCGCGAGCTTCATCGAGATTAGCGCTGGCCTGGTCGATCTCTTCCGGACGCGAACCATGCTGCAGTTGGTCAAGGCGTGCCTTTGCCATCTCCACCGCGCCGCGAGCCTGCTCGACCTGCGCGCGGAACTCCTGGTCTTCGAGCTTCACCAGCACCTGGCCGGCTTTGACTTTATCGCCCTTCTCCACTCCGATCCACGCGATGCGCCCAGTGACCTTCGAGTTCACGCTGATGGTGTGGTGCGCGACGATGTATCCCGCGGCTTGGAGCACGGTGTCACCGCTGCTGCTTGAGCTTACCGTTGCTGCGCGGACGGTCTGCACCTCAGGAATTGATCCCGAGAAGAGCCGGACGGCGAGCGCGATGATTCCCAAAAGCACAATTATGCCGATGCCCACCAAGATGAATCGCTTGGACCATTTCGGCTCTTCGGGTTCTTTCTGCGAACGTTCGATTCGCAGGCCGTGTAAGTCGCCGTATTTTGTTTCGAGCGCCATGAAAAATTTTAGTCTCTCAGTGCTGCCAGGATTTCACGTCGCGATGCGTGCCACGCTGGAGCGAGTCCACCGAACAATCCCATCGCCACGGCGAATGCGATCGCGGTTGCCATGACTGTGACGGTGATGCGCACGCTGAACACGGTCTCGCTGAACGTGAGCGCATTCGCAGTGCCCGTGGTCAGACCATTGAACGGCAACATGAGAACGAGTCCCAAGGCCGCTCCAAGCAAAGCAAGCAAAACCGATTCAAAGACAAAAGACGTAATGATACTTGGCCGTGAGAAGCCGAGGATGCGCAGTGTGGCGATCTCGCGGCTGCGATATGCCACGGCTGCGTACATCGTGTTCATCGCCGCGAAGCACGATCCGATCGCCATTACAAAAGCAACTATCGTTCCTACAAACTGAATTGGCTGGCCGGACTTGGTCTGCTCCGCATAGTAGTCAGGCTCCATGAAGGCGTCGAGCCGCAGACGTTGATCGTCGTTCATGCGGTTTTTGAGCGCCTGGGCAGCCACCGGATCAGTTGCATGCACCAGCACTGAGGAAAAGCTCGCTGTGCGTTCAAAGTCGGCAGCCATTTGATTTACGTCTGCCCAGATTTCCGAGCTGGCCGCAGTTTCGCCAGCATCAAAGACTCCGACTACCTTCCACTTACCTTTACCAAAAAAGAGCTCGTCCCCAATCGCGGCATTGCGAAATCGCTTATTGATTGACTTGCTGACGACGATCTCGCGTTGCCCAGGACTGAACCATCGGCCGTCGACAAGCTTGATAGCGGGACGCAGTTCGAAGCCGCTGGGCGACATTCCGCGGACCGTCACGTTGGTCTCGCCGGTATTGTCGTTGCGTGGAATCACGATCACGACGACATCCTCGCCTGAAACCAGCGGCTCACCTGCCTTATCTTTCGCCACTCCGGGTAGGTACCGAATGGTTCCATAAGCCTCGCGATCGATTCCACTCTGCAACTCCGATTGCGAACCTTTGCGCAGCACCAGAACGTTGAGTGGATCACCCGTACTGACGAAGGCCTTCTTCAATCCGGCGAGCAAAGCCATGATGAACACTGCGACTGCGACCGTGAGCGCGATTCCAAAAGCGGTCATTACGGTTGCGCTTAGCCGGAGCCGAAGATTGCGGACATTATAAGTGATGGGGATCGCCATGTTGGTCTCCTATCCGATGTGCCGCAGTCCATCGACGATGTTTCGCCGTGACGCCTGGTAAGACGGGAAGATCGCGCTCAGAAATCCCACTAGCGCGGCCACAGCCAACGCTACTAAATATGTGGGCGTGTTCACTTTGAATCCGGTGAAGAAGGTGCCATTCGGCGCTTTGGAAGCGGCGATCATGAGCAGCGTGGCTCCTGTTGCACCCAGCAAACCACCCAGAAGCGAGATCGTCACAGCTTCCCCAACGTAGAGCGATAGAATCGTTCCGCGAGTGAAGCCCAGTGTCTTCAGCACTGCTACCTCCCGCGTGCGTTCACGAATGCTCATGGCCATAGTGTTTGCCGAAACCAGCAAGATCGCGAAGACCACCGCTCCGCAGATGCTGAGGATAAACAGCTTCACATTCCCGAGTTGGGCTACAAAACTAAGCCCAAAAGCCTTTTCCGTTTCCGTCTTCGTTGGTTGCGGGGAGTTGGCGAACATTTGATCCACAGCTTTGGCGACAGTGGTCGCGTGCTCGGGAGCATCTACAAGCGTATAGAACGTGCCCGTTTGCCCTTTCGTTCGAGGGAGCGCCTGCTCGATGTACTCGGTGCTGAACAACATTGTGTCGAAGGCGTTGTCGGTGTCGTAGATTGCGCGAATTGTGAGCTCAAGATTGATCGGATATATGGTTCCCTGGACGATGACCTTGTCCCCGACTTTCCAACCATGCTTTTGTGCCAACGCTGCGTTGACTGCTGCGCCGGCACGATCATGTTTGAAAGCCTCCAGCTGGTCGGGCGGGATGCGGCTGTCCTTCATCACATCAAATATTTCATTCGGATCGACGGCGAACTGCGCGAAGGTGTTCTCGGGCTTCGTGTCCTTGTAAATTCCTCCAAACCAGTTCCAAGGGCTGATGTGCACCACGCCAGGAATAGTCCGCATCTTCTCGCGATAGTAGGACGGAAGCGAGAACACCAGAGAGACCTTGTGCCGGGTGACCAGTCGGAGCGCCGATGCCGGCGGACCTTGATCGATGTAGAAGCCTCGGTACACGCTCAGAAGCAGCGTCAGCAGAAGAAGCGAAAAGCCGATGCTGATCGCAGTGATAAGACTTCGGCGGCGATTGCGAAAGGCGTTCTTGGTGGCAAAACGACCCAGGGTCATGCGTCTCTCCCGCGTTGCATATAGAGCTTTGTTGAGTGCCGGTGAATTCTAGCCGGAGATTTCCTCGGCTGCTGTAAAAATACGCAGAAACTAAGAATCTGTTCCCTCGTTTCGACATTCTTCTGGTTGCATCAATTTCAAACTAGCTTCTTAGAAGTTCCTCTGCTGTGAATTTCGTGTAGTTCCTATCTTGGTGCTATACGAATGAAGGCGAAATAGCAGGAATAGCTGGCCTAACTGGAAAATTCAATCGGACAGATCCTCGCGCATTTCTTCCGCAATTCGGACGCCATGCCGGTGGACGCTAAATTGCTGATTTTGTTAGCAGAATTTAATTGTAGCGGCAACTATCTTCACAATATGTTGCGAATTGATTGTGAATTCGCAAACACCTCACTCACGCTGCGAATTCATGATAAAGTGCTGCGCATGAGTTCCCAAGCTGTATTCCCGATGCCTCTTCCCGATTCGACCCGCCGCCAGGCGCTCGCATTGCGCGCCTGGGAACTGGTGAGCAGTGAACGTCACCTTCAGGGCGTTCTGGAAGCCATCTCCGAAGTATTGCTTCCAACTGTCGCGTTCAACAGCCTGGGAATCGTATCGTTCCATGATGGGAAACACGATCTGTATGCCATGCACGTTGTTGGAGTGCCGCACCGGGAAGGCGAGTCGATGGCGGACTTCATGCAGCGCGTGCATCGACCCGCGAAGCTGGAAGTTCCAGCCAAGCCGTTCGTCCCGATGGATACGGATTTGATGTGTCAGTCCCACTCTGGCATTCCCTACTCATGTGAGGACGTGCTCGCGAAGGATGCATGGTATGAACATGACTTCGCCCTGGCCGCCGGAGGCGTGCGCGCGTATTGCGCCGTCCCGCTGCTGGTGCGCAGCAAATTTATCGGGGTCGCCGTCTTCTCGCGACTTGTACCGGTTGGTTTCACTGATGCGGAACTGAGAATTCTTTGTGACGTCTCTCGCGCGTTGGCGGTCGCCGTGAGCAACGCGGTGGCTAACGAAGAGATTCGCAGCCTGCGCGAGCGGCTCGAAGCAGAAAACGCGGCGTTGCGCACGGCGCTCGGACAGATGGGATGGGCGGAAGACATCATCGGCAATGCTCCGGCAATCAAGCGCGTGCTCGATGCCATCGAACAGGTTGCCGACACCGATGCGACCATCCTGATCACAGGCGAAACCGGAACGGGAAAAGAACTGGTGGCGCGCGCGATTCATCGCCGATCGGCACGCGCGCAAGGTCCACTCATCAAAGTTAACTGCTCAGCCATTCCCGAAACGCTCCTCGCTTCCGAGTTGTTCGGGCACGAGCGCGGTGCATTCACCGGCGCCGCCGAGCGCCGCAAGGGCCGCTTCGAGCAGGCACATGGCGGGACGCTGTTTCTCGACGAAATCGGCGAGATGCCTCTCGAAACTCAGGTGATGCTGCTGCGCGTTCTGCAGGAACGTGAGTTCGAGCGCGTCGGCGGCAATCAGACGGTGCAGGTGGATACGCGAATCGTCGCGGCGACAAACCGCCGTTTGCACGAGCAGGTCTCCGAGGGCAAATTCCGCAGCGATCTTTACTACCGCCTGAACGTTTTCCCGATACACGTACCTTCGCTCCAGGAGCGCAGCGAAGATGTTCCCGTACTCATCGGTTATTTCGCAGACAAATACGCCAAGCGCTTTGGACGCAAGATCTCGAGAATCGATATTGCAACCGCTGAGCTGTTGCAGCGGCAATCGTGGCCGGGAAACGTGCGCGAGCTCGAGAATCTGGTAGAACGTGCGGTAATCCTCTCGCGCGATGGAGTACTTCGCGTAGATCCCGCGCTGCTGCCGGCCACCAACAGCGATGCGGGAATCGACGTCCGACTACGCGCAAGCGAGCGCCGCGAAATCGAAGCAGCGCTTCAAGCCTCGCACGGAAAGATCTCTGGACCGCACGGCGCAGCGAGACGGCTCGGCATCCCAGCGTCAACTCTCGAGTTCAGAATCCGGCGGCTGGGTTTGGACAAGTTCCAATATAGGAAACAAACCATTGAGATGGTGCCGCAGGGCAGGCGCAGAGCTTAAGGCTCTAGAAACAGACTCTTACACGGTTGCAAAACCAAACAACATCGCTCCGGCCACCCTCGGTCAAGCGCGAATCCACACAGAACATTTAAGAACTGTCATCCCGAACCCACCACGAGACTCGTGTTCGAGCCGACACTTTGATCTGCGGGTGAGGGATCTGCTTTCGGGGCGGCCGAACCTAACGTTGTTCACACCATTCCCTTGCGCAGTTCGCCGCTTCCGTTCACGGTGTTGATTTCCAACGAGCGGCCGCCGCTGCCGATCGTTCCATGGACGGAATGGCGTCCAATGCTGCCTTGAACCGTCAGCGGGAAGTCGGAGTCGAGGTGGCCGTTGACGCTGCGGAAATCGACCTCGGTATTGGCATTCGCGGGCAATTCCACTTTGACACTGCCATTGACACTCTTGAATCCCAGGTCGCCTGACCACTCTGCGCGCCCGATCTTTGCTTCGATCGAGCCATTCACGGTGTTGGCAGATGCCCAACTCGAAGTGGCGATGCGAATACTGCCGTTCACGCTGCTCGCCTCCACATAGCGTCCCATCGACTCCGCGTCCACGCCGCCGTTTACGTTTTTACCAGTAAAGCGGAGATTCCGAGGCATATGAACGGTGAAATGAACTTTCGCATTGTTGTGGCTGTTACCAAAATGGGAGTCAGATTCGCAATGCCCAGAATTGAACAAGCCCGGATAATTGGCGCAGATCATGATTCCGTCATTCAGCTTCACCACCTGAATTTTTACGTCCTCAGCGCCGCTGCCGGACTTTTCAGCGGTGACTTCCACTTCATCAGCGGAGGACGAGCCGGTCGCATCGATGTCGCCGTTGATGTTCTTAATTACGACCACCTGATCAGGCGCGAGCTTTCCCGTCCAATGGAATTCCCTGCCATTATCTGTGCCCTGATCTTGCGCAATTCCAAGCGCAGTCAGTGACAGCGCCAAAGCGCTTATGCCAAGCAGACGATTCAGTGGCGTTCTCATCGGTGATGACCTCCATTGTCGTTCAGAAGACGTGTACGCAGTGCAGATGTTAGCGGTTCCCTGGTGACTTTGCTTGGGCCTTTGTAATCTATGATTTACGGCGAGGATCATCGCCGGAGGCCATTGTACCGCTCAAGCTATCCGATGCGGCTTAGGTAATCTTCCCGCCAGTCCCGCCGGGCGGTACATTGCTCGGGTATGGCGACTTTCCCCAAAGCTCACCCCACAGTTCGAGCCCCCAGGACAATCTTTCCCAGCCCGGAACCGGCCGATTTCAGGATCGAAAACCAGCTTCTAAAGGGCAGTTTGCGCCGGCTTTCGATGACCGGCGGCTGCGCTCTGCTCGGTAAAGACGTGAAGAAGGGAACCCTGGCCGAGATCGCGATCCCCACGCCGCTGGGCCCAGTCATTGGACTGATTGAGTTCATGGGCGCAGGCACGAAGCGGCAATCCGGCTCGGAGTTCGGCTTCCGCTTTGTCGCTTTCGACGACGAGCACCACGCGCGTCTAAGCAAAGCGCTGACTCAGCTTGGATGATTCAATCCGCTGACGCCCGGAATAGCTAACAACGACAATTACAGGACGTTCCCGCTGCAATCGACGAAACCTGCCCACGATTTGTGGATTTCGCTGTGAGCCAGGGATTTAGCAGGGAATGCCGTCCATTTCGCGAAACTTTCAGATTTTTCGCGGCTTAGCTCGTTTTCAGCGGAATTTTCCCAAAAATATCAGG
>DATLKS010000873.1:0-5239 GCA_035538255.1 Terriglobales bacterium | reverse complement strand
ACTCTGGCCGCTTCGGCTCAAAGTAGAGCGTCGCGTCAGATTCGGTGAGAACCGCGCTGCCATCGGTCCCGAAGACGCGAACCTGATCGCCGGTGAAGCGGTTTGTGGTGATCGCGCTGAAGAATAGTGTTTGTTCCCCCGGATAGCGGTAAGTTAGTTGGACGTTGTCGTGCGTCTCGCGTCCGTCTTTCCAGAAATCGATGCCGCCGCTCCCGACAACGGACTCCGGCGGACCACCGAACACTTCATTAGCAAAGTTGATGTGATGCGAACCCAACTCGGCTACCAAGCCGCCGGAGTATTCCTTATAGAGCCGCCAGTTAATTAGGCGCTCGAGCTTTGCGTCGCTGCCGGGCGGTACCGGACGACGCCAACTGTTGTTGCGATGCCAGTAGGCATAGATCTGCGTCACACGGCCGAGCTTTCCCGCTTGAATGCGGCGCAGGACCTCCTGATACCAGGGTGCGTAGTGATATTGCAGGCCAACCTGATAATGCTTGCCGGAGCGCTTCACCGCATCGAGGATGCGGTCGCACTGCACTACCGTAAGCGCCATGCTTTTCTCGCCGTAAACGTGGCGCCCGCTTTCTAAAGCGGCAACTATATGCTCAGAATGGAAAGAAAGCGGAGTCGAGACAATGACGGCATCGACATCGCGAGCCGCGAGCAGCTCACGATAATCGTGATAGATGGGCGTGTTCTCATTCGTGATCTTCCGTCCCGCGGCAAAACGTGGCTCGTACACGTCGCAAAGGCCGGCGAAGCGTACTCCGGGAACCCGCAGGAATGTCCGCATCAACTGCTGGCCGCGACTGCCGACACCGATGATGCCGAGATTTATCTGGTCGGAAGGCGCCTTGGCCCACAAGGTTTCGCCTTCGCTCAATAGCAGAGTTCCGCCCAACGCGCCCGCAGCACGGCCAATGAATTCTCGTCTGTTCATCATGCTTTCTGAGCCCTCCAGTGATTCATGGCGGGTGAAGGAATCTGCTCGATATCAGCCGGATGAGCTTGCCAATTCCACTTCACCACTTTTTGCGATTCACTTTCATTCAGAACCCATATCCCGCGCGAACCGGCAAGGCGAGCCAATAGTTCGCTGCCTGCTCCGGAGCCCATTACAAACATCGCGTTGGAGAGCGCGTCACTCGTGACGCCGTCAGCCGCCACCAGCGTCGCTTGCAGAACACCTTCCACCGGCACTCCTGTTCGCGGATCCATAACGTGGCAATACTTTCGGTCTCCAAGCTGAAAAAACTTCTCGTAATTTCCCGAGGTGGAAATCGACTCATTTCGTAACGTGAGTGAGGCAATGTGGCGCGACCGGTACAGCGGATCAGGAACGTGGACTCTCCAGCCGTCCTGACCCGGTGGAGCGTCCATTGCATACAAGGTGCTCGATCCCGCATCGATCAGGGCCGCGCTCACTCCAGCTTCGCGCAACACCGCTCCCGCTCGATCAACGGCGTAGCCCTTTCCAATGGCCCCGAGGTCGATTTCCATATCGGGAACCGCAAAGCTGACAGTGCGAACATTTTGCGCGAGCTGCACTTTCTCGAATCCGGTCTTCTCTCTCGCCAGCCTCAGTTCTTCAGCATCCGGGAAGAGGCCTTGGCCTCGAAAAAATCCCCACGCGCGCATCAAAGGCCCGACGGTGACATCGAAAGCTCCTTCAGTTTCGGAGCTATATCTCAAGGCTGTTTCGAGCAGGGAGAAAACTTCGGGATCCGTCGTGACCGCCTGGCGGCCTGCGAGACGGTTAATGCGGGAGAGTTCGCTCGAAGGCCGGTAGTTGCTCAGTGTTTCGTCCAGGCGCTCGATTTCTTCAAAAGCGGTTTCAAACGACGCTTCCGCGTAGCTATCGCTCTCCACGTAGAGATAGATCGTGAAAACCGTACCCATCGCATTGCGCGATTGGACGAACATCTTTGAGTCATGCATAGCCGAGAGTGCGGCATTGGCTGCCACATATCGAGCATACCAATGACAGGCACGCGCCGCATGGCAGTCTCATGCAATGAACATGCCACGATTGGGAAGACACCACGATCGCAGGTATTGCCTGGCCAAGCTAGAGCTGGAGTGACATAGCCGAGCGCATCGATCTCTCGCTTACAATCCAGTATTCCGGGATTGAGAGAATGGCCGTATGAAAGCTAAGCGACAATTCTCCGATGCGCTTTTAGAGCTTCTCCGTGGGAGCAAAATTCTTCGCATTCGGGCCGGTGCCGGACAGCATCGCTTCATCGGGATATGGACGGTGGTCGTGGATAATCGCGTCTTTGTCCGGTCGTGGAGTGTAAAACCGATGGGATGGTACAGGACCTTCCTCGATGAACCGAACGGCGCAATCCAGGTGTCCGGCGACGAAATCGCGATAAGAGCTGTGCCGGTCAAGGACAAGCGCCTGCGGGATGCCATCGACCGGCTTACCTTCAGAAGTACAACACTAAGGGGTCGCTTAAGTACGCCAAGGATCTCGGCAGCGCAAAGTCCAGAGCGACGACCCTCGAGCTCGTGCCATTGTCACAGTGAACTTCCCCACAGTAATACGCGTAGCGTCGGACATATACAGCCGATACCCTGTCTAAATTCAACATGAGCGCTCACAATTCCAAACTCGTGATCTTGTCTGCTTCTGAGCTTCTTCTGCGACCGATCACGACGATGGCGATGAGCAGCAACCCCGGAATCACGCTGGAGAATGGGTCGCCGAGAACAAGGAGGTGGAACAAGATCGCGCCCGCCATGGTGCTGGCGAGGAGGAAAGTGCCAATCGGTGTGGTTGGCGGAATGACGATGAGCACTCCGCCTAGGATCTGCAACGCACCTGTGAAATAGCGAAACCACTGGCCCCAGCCGATGTGCGCGAATAGGACAAACCACATTGTGCCAGGTGTTGAGGTGATTTTTTCCCATCCAATAGATGCGAAGACAAAGCCCACAGCGCCACGAAGAAGCCAGTCTGAGAAGGCAATCCGGAATGTTGCCTGGTCAGAGACAGTTTTGACCCGTATACTCATGGCCATGCGCGGCCGTCCAGGTACGTTGCGACGACTGAGTGCAGGCGTCGCTCAAAGCGACCAACAAAGCTTGTATCGCTCCAGTCTTCGACTCCGAGCGCAAGCGTTCTGTTCCAGAAAATGTACAAATGCTAAGGGGATTATCTTCGTCCCGAACCATTCTTCCGATTAATTTCCGTACTATTTACCAGCGCGATGGTGAAGCCGTCATAGCCTTTGCTGCCGACGGTCTGAATGGTAGTCGCCGTAACGCGCTTCTCTTTCGCCAGCATGTCATTCAGTCTCCGCACTCCTTGCACGTCGGGATCTTTAGTATCGGCCTCGATCACCGCGCCCTTGCGCACCACGTTATCTACAATAATGAGACTGCCAGGACGGGCAAGCTTCAAGGACCAGGTGAAGTACTCGGGGATGTTGGCCTTATCGGCATCAATGAAGACCAGATCGAACGGCCCGCTACGCTCGGTTGCAAGCTTCGGCAGGATTTCGAGTGCGGGGCCAAGACGTATCTCCACTTTGCTTCCAAGTCGAGCGCGCGTCACATTTGCCCGAGCGACCTTGGCATGTTTCGGATTCACTTCGAGTGATATCAGTCGTCCGTCTTTCGCCAGAGCTCGTGCCAGCCAGATCGTGCTGTAAGCGCCCAGTGTGCCGATCTCCAGAATGCGCCGCGCGTTCACGAGCCGGGCCAGGATGTGAAGCAGCTTGCCTTGGTTCGGCGTGACGGCTATCGCCGGCAGTTCGGCCTTGCTGCTGGCCTCGATAGCCGCGTCCAAAGCTGCGTCAGAGGGAACGACTGTCGCGTTGATATAGTTATCGATCGCTGTCCATTGTTCTTGGTTCATCGATCATGATTCTAATTGCAACCCGCGTCTCGGTCATTGCGGTTCACGAGTGATCGAATGAAAGCCATGATCCTGTCCCGTCCCGCCGCCATCGAGAGCCGTCCTCTCGTGCTCAGGGAGATTGCGGAACCGCAGCCAGCAGATGACGAGATTCTGGTTAGGGTGAGCGCATGCGGCGTCTGCCGAACTGATCTCCACGTCGTCGAAGGAGAACTTCCGCAACGGCTGCAGAACGTGATCCCCGGACATCAGGTGGTTGGGCGCGTCGTTGCTTCCGGGTCAGGAGCGAAGAAGTTTGCCGATGGAACTCGCGTCGGCATTCCCTGGCTTCATCGTACAGATGGGACATGCGAATTCTGCACGCGAGGTCGCGAGAACCTCTGTCCTAACGCGCTATTCACGGGTTGGACAGCAAACGGGGGCTATGCCGAATTCATGACCGCGCCTGAACCGTTCGCGTATCCCATTCCGGACGCATTCACCGACCTTGCCGCCGCGCCATTGCTCTGCGCTGGGATCATCGGCTTCCGTGCGCTGCGGCGGGCCGAACTTCAGCCGGGAGACACGCTGGGCATTTACGGCTTTGGAGCGGCTGGTCACGTTTGCATTCAGGTAGCCCGCCATTGGGGCTTGCGAGTGTTCGTCTGCACGAGAGAGGAGAAGCATCGCAAACTTGCTGCCGAACTGGGAGCCGAGTGGGTGGGTGGCGCGAACGATGATCCTCCGCTCGCGATGAATGCAGCCATCATCTTTGCTCCGGCCGGCAACCTGGTTCCGTCTGCGCTGAAGAATCTCAAGCGCGGAGGCACGCTGGTGCTGGGCGGCATTTACATGAGTCCGATTCCATCTTTCTCGTACGATCTCCTATATTGGGAGCGCAAGATCGTGAGCGTCGCGAACAACACGCGTCAGGACGGAATGGACTTTCTCCGTGTTGCCGCCGAGATCCCGATCCACACCGAGATACATACGTTCCCGCTCGAGCAGGCGAATGAAGCGTTAAACGCTTTGAAGCACAATGGTATTCGGGGAGCGGGCGTGCTCACCGTTGGCAAGGCGGGGGAGAGAAGCTAACGTGCAGCGAAAAATATTCTGGATGATCTTCATCATTCTCGGACTGATCGCCGATTTCGCGCTGCCGCTCTTGTGGGGAATCGCCGCCACGATTCCCATTCTCTTCATCAGCTGGTGGATCGCATATCGCAGCGAGTGGTTCTGAGAAAGAAGGTGGATCAGTCTGCCTTCGGTCGGGTGTTCGGCTACTGCGCCGCAACCTTAATGTCGAGCTGTTCTTTCCCAGTGATCTGTACAGGTGTGCCTCGCGCCAAATATGGACGCAGTGTATCTGGCGAGCCCCACTCCAGTTCCCAC
>DATLKS010000872.1:0-2808 GCA_035538255.1 Terriglobales bacterium | reverse complement strand
GTTCCGTTAGAAAGCACATCGCCGTACTCCCCTTCCGAGCGCTTGACTCTATACCTCAGTAGAGGGTTTAGATTCGAATTATGCAGATCGGAGAGCTCGCAAAGAGCGCCGGCGTGACGGTACAAACTATCCGCTTTTACGAGCGGAAGGGACTGCTGCCATCGCCGCCGCGCAAGGAGTCCGGCTATCGCGTCTATGGCGAAGATGACACCAGACGAATGCAATTTATCCGGCAGGCAAAGGGACTTGGTTTTTCGCTCGATGAGATCAACTCAATTCTGCGGATGCGAGGTCGTGGCGCATGTCCCTGCAATGAGGTCATCGGGATTGCAGAACGGCATCTGGCCGACACCGAACAGCAAATCCGGCGCCTGCTGCGGTTTCGTGACGAACTGTCGCGAACGCTGGCGCTGTGGAGGCGATCAAAACGGCGGACTATGTCAGGCGACGCGATCTGCACCTTAATCGAGCGGACACTTGAAAGAACTGGAGGAAAGAACAATGGCATTGAAAAAGGGTGAAATTTATCGCTGTCCCGATTCGGAGTGCGGCTGTGAGATTACGGTCACAAAGGGCGCCGCGCAGGGTAAGGGAGGAAATCTGAATCCGCGTTGCTGCTGCGGCAAGGAGATGACGCGGAAGTAGTCAAGGTCGCGAACGCGAGAAGGAACATGGAGGTGAGAATGCCAAAACGGAAAATTGAGATCTTCAGCGCCGGTTGTCCGGCATGTAGCGAGACAGTTGAGCTAGTGCAGCGAATTGCGTGCCCATCATGTGAAGTAACACTTCTGGACATGAACGACTCCGCAGTCGCTAATCGCGCCAAGTCATTGGGCATCCGTTCAGTACCTGCAGTGGTGGTGGATGGCACACTCGCGAGTTGCTGCGCCGGAAGAGGGCCAGATGAAGCAAGTTTGCGAGCTGCGGGTATTGGGCAGCCACTCTAATTTGGGAATCTCGGCAAGATGGGATTTCAAGAAGGCGTTCAAATGAAGTACGACAAAGTAAAGACAGTTCAGGCCGCGCCGGCAACGGTTCTTGATCCGGTGTGTGGAATGGAAGTCGATCCGACAAGAGCCGCTGCGAAGGTCGAGCACAAAGGACAAGCGTTCTATTTCTGTAACCCGCATTGTGCAGAGCGTTTTCGCGAAAGCCCGGAAATGTACCTGACTCGCGTGCAGGCGAGGCCGCAACTGTCGATCATCGGGCGAACAGAGCCGCAAAAGACCACTCCCGCTGGCGAAGCTTACGTATGCCCAATGCACCCGGAAATCCGCGAGACTGCGCCTGGGGCGTGCAGCAAATGCGGAATGGCGCTTGAACCTGAGGCTCCGCAGAGCTTGACCCGAACGGAGTACACGTGCCCGATGCACCCGAATGTGGTACAGACCGAGCCGGGAGCTTGCCCCATCTGCGGAATGGCTCTGGAACCGCGCGTCATCGCGACGACGGCAGAAGGCCCATCTCCAGAACTGCGCGACATGACCCGTCGATTCTGGATAAGTCTGGCCATAACGGTGCCGCTTATTTTTTTGGCGATGGCGAATGTCATCCCGGGGCAGCCCTTGTCACATGCCATTGCTCCGCGCCTGATGAGCTGGATCGAATTCATCCTTGCTACACCCGTAGTCATCTGGGGCGGATGGCCGTTCTTTGAGCGTGGATGGAAATCAGTCCTGAACCGCAGCCTGAACATGTTCACGCTGATCGGCATGGGTATTGGCGTGGCCTATGTGTATAGCGCGATTGCGACAATCGTGCCCGGCATTTTTCCTAGTTCCTTTCGCGGAATGAGCGGCATGCCCGAAGTCTATTTTGAGGTCGCCGGCGCAATTACGGTACTCGTGCTCCTCGGGCAAGTGCTGGAACTACGAGCGCGAAGCCGAACCAATACGGCCATCCGTGCACTATTGGATCTCTCGCCGAAGAAAGCTCGCAGAGTTGCTGATGATGGCAGTGAACACGACGTGAGTTTGGATCAGGTCCATGTCGGTGATCGTCTGCGGGTGCGTCCTGGCGAAAAGATTCCGGTTGACGGAGAGGTCATCGAGGGCGCCAGCACGATTGATGAATCGATGATTACCGGTGAGCCGATTCCGGTGGAAAAGAGGCAGGCCGACCGCGTCATCGGCGCCACCGTGAACGGAACCGGCACATTCCTCATGCGTGCGGAGAAGGTGGGCAGCGAAACCCTGTTGTCTCAAATCGTCCGCCTTGTCAGTGAAGCGCAGCGCAGCCGAGCCCCGATACAAGGTTTGGCAGACAAGGTGTCGTCCTACTTCGTGCCGGCAGTAATTACAACCGCTGTTTTAACCTTCATCGGTTGGGCGATTTGGGGTCCTGAGCCTCGTTTAGCTTATGCACTCGTTAATGCCGTCGCTGTGCTGATTATCGCCTGCCCATGTGCGCTCGGCCTTGCTACCCCAGTCGCCATTGTGGCGGGCACAGGACGAGGAGCGGCTGCTGGAGTGCTAATCAAAAATGCAGAAGCTTTAGAACGACTCGAAAAGGTTGACACGCTCGTGGTCGATAAGACCGGCACGCTGACCGAAGGCAAACCGCGGCTCGTGTCTATAGCGACAGCGCCTGGGCAAGACGAAAATCAATTGTTAAGGCTTGCGGCCTCATTGGAGCGAGGAAGTGAGCATCCTCTGGGTCACGCGATTGTTCAGGGAGCACTCGAACGCGGGCTTCAACTAGCCCCCATCTCGAATTTCGAATCACTCTCTGGAAGAGGGATTCGAGGTCGAATCGCAGAGCTTGAGATCGCGATTGGAAACGAACGGCTTTTGTCTGAGAGGGGAATAG
>DATLKS010000871.1:0-1951 GCA_035538255.1 Terriglobales bacterium | reverse complement strand
AGCTGGTTATCTCGGATCGGGAAGCCGCCACCTCTATGGCTTCCAAAACGTCAATCAGTCTGTCCCCGGCACGGTTGGCAATCCGCAGTCGCGTGTGCCCTTTCCCAATTTTGGAGTGATCCAGTTGGTCGCAGACGGCTTCAGCGGAAACTACAACGCCGGCAGCGCGAAACTCACGCGCCGATTCAGCGCAGGTCTAGCGCTCACCACCTCCTACACCTTTTCCAGGTCCATGGACGATAGCAGTGGCATTCGCAATCAGGGTTACGATTCGCTGTTTCCGCAAGACAGTCGCTGCCTGCAATGTGAATGGGCGCTGTCGGCCTTCGACACACGCCACCGCTTCTCGCTTGGCGGCGTCTATGATCTTCCCGTCGGCCGAGACAAGTTCCTGGGTATCAACAATTCCATCGTCAATGGCTTTGTCGGGGGTTGGCAACTGAGCGCAAACATGACGATTCAGAGCGGTGTGCCGCAGACGATCAATGTTGGTTTTGTAAATTCTGGAACCAACACTCCCAATAACGATCGCCCCAGCTTCACTGGGGCAAGCAATGGGTATGCTGCAAATCCCTCACCCGCACGATGGTACGATCCCGCCGCATTTGTAGTGGCTCCACCTGGAACCTTCGGCAATGTTGGGCGGAATTCGCTCATCACACCGCATCTTCAATCGATTGATCTCGCAGTCCATAAGCAATTTGCAATGCCTTACAGTGAACATCATGCCCTTCAGTTCCGGCTGGAAGCATTCAACGTCTTCAATCATCCAGTCTGGGGAGCGCCGAACGCGAACATTCGTGCCGGAGCCGCGTTTCCCGGAGCGCCGGCCAACGCTGCGCACCAAGGCTTCGGCGTAATCAGCACAACTGCGCTGCCAATGCGGCAGCTTCAGGTGGGATTGAAGTACTTGTTCTAAGAATCGCGGGTTCTATTTCAGCAACTGTTCGCACTGGAACTTCGACCAATGTAGGGAGAAAAGTTTAAAGCAACGCCTGTTTGAGCAAACGGAGTGTTGCGATTGGGGCTTGCTTCGGATTGAGACTACCTGTGTCTCCGCTGTGTGGTGGCGGAGTTCGCTGAACGCCGCTGCGTCGATGCGCGCACAACTAGCTGCGGTTCGAGGAGGACCATTTCCGGCTTGCGGCTGGTTTTTGAATTCAGAATCCCAAGCGTAATGCGCCCTGCTTCCTCTCCAATTCGGCGGCTCTGCTGATCGATGCTGGAGAGCGGCACGCGCAGCGCGTCATCATAATGCAGGTTTCCGCATCCAATGATCGCCAAGTCTTCTGGAATCCTCACTCCCTCATCGAGCGCGCGAGTCATTGCTCCTACCGCAAGCGGATCGTTGAGGCAGAACACTCCATCGGGTCTGGGCTTGCGCCTTAACAGTTCGCCCATCGCTTCAGCTCCGTGGCGCCTGCTGTCCACATCTACCTTGGGTTCAGCAATGATGTAATCATCAACAACTTTCATGCCGGCTTCCGTGAGCGCGCGCTTGTACCCTTCAAGCCGCTGCAATGCCGGGCTGTACTGTGGTCCACGAATATGAGCAATTCTCTTGCAGCCGATCTCGATCAAATGCTTGGTTGCAAGCATCCCAACAGCCTCGTCATCAACACCGACGAAGTTGGCCGACAAGCCGGGCAGCTGACGGTCGAGTAATACATAAGGCATTTCTTTCTTTTCCATTCGGAAAAAGAGTTCGACGGTCGAGCGACACGATGCCACGATCAACGTGTCCAGCCGTCGCGCCAGGAGTTGATTGATCTCCTGTTCCTCCAGCTCGGGGTCTTCTTCGGAGGAGGAAACGATTAGGTAATAGCCGTTCTTTCTTAGGACATCGGAAAGAGACTTGGCGATCTCTGCAAAGAACGGATGTAGCAAATCAGGTACCACCAGACCCACTAAGTAACTGCGTCCTGTCACCAAGCTGCGGGCGGCAAAATTG
>DATLKS010000870.1:0-2237 GCA_035538255.1 Terriglobales bacterium | reverse complement strand
CGGCTTCCGACAAATGCGAGTCGCTAGCGTTCACAAGGAAAGCGATAATGTAACGTCCTTCGTTCTATCCCCGCTCGATGGCCAGTCTCTCGGTATCTTCCAGGCAGGTCAATTTGTGGTTCTGCGATTGCTCGTCGATCCAAACAAGCCACCCGTTCTTCGAAGCTATTCATTATCCGATTTGCCGGCGGCCGACCATCTCCGGATCAGCGTGAAGGACGAACTGAATGGTATCGGAAGTTCATTCCTGTGCAAGCGCACGCGTGAAGGCGACGTGATAGATGTGAGCGCGCCGCGCGGTAGCTTCACTCTGCGACCCAGCCAAAACCCTGCAGTTCTGTTGAGCGCGGGAGTGGGTGCAACGCCCGTAATGTCGATGCTGCACAAACTCGCTTCGGAGAAATCGGAACGGGAGGTCTGGTGGATCTACGGAGCGCGCAACCGAGCCGACCATCCTTTTGCAGAAGAATCACGTTCGTTGTTGAAACAGCTCTCTCGCGGACGAGGATGCATCGTCTACAGCAGGCCTACTCCAAGCGATCGAATCGGTGAAGACTTCGATGCTCCCGGGCACATTGACATAACTTTGCTGGAGAGGATCGGCGTGCCACAAGGTAGTGACTTCTATCTTTGTGGACCATCTTCATTCTTGAAGAATATGCGCGATGGCCTAAAGAGCTGGGGTGTGCCCGCAGAGAAGGTGCATACGGAAATCTTTGGTGCGCTCGAAAGCATTACGCCTGGCATAGCGCAGGTTCAGCGCACTCCTCACCTGCCACCAGGGCCTCCCGGATCCGGCCCGCCAGTCTCATTCGCGCGTAGCGGGATTACCGCCGCTTGGGATCCGAAATTCGCGAGCTTGCTTGAACTGGCCGAAGCGTGCGACGTTCCAGTACGGTGGTCATGCCGGACTGGAGTCTGTCACACCTGCATGACCGGCCTGATCGGTGGATCGATTGTTTATAACCCTGAGCCGCTGGAGAGGCCCGCGCCCGGGAACGTGCTCGTATGCTGTTCCGTGCCAAACGCGGACGTCACTCTGGACCTTTAAGAAAACGGAAGGAGCCGAATCATGCGTTCTGATATCGTGCCCGGAGGCATTTTTCCCGACTTCCAATTGCCCGATCACACGAACACGGCACGCAAACTTAGTGAACTGCAAGGCGATGACCCGCTGATACTCACGCTCGCGCGCGGTCACTACTGCCCCAAAGAACACCAGCAACATCTGGACCTCGCAGCTTTCTACCCGAAGATCGCGGTCGCATACACGCAGATCGCCACGATCGCTACCGACGATCACCATACGCTTCAGGAATTCCGTGCCTCGGTCGGCGCACAGTGGACGTTCCTCTCCGATCCTGACCGGAAAGTTCAAAAGGACCTCGACATTCAGGAATACACCGACCCCGAACACAATCCGATGATCCCGCACACGCTCGTGCTCAAACCGGGTCTCGTGATTCACAGCATCTATAACGGCTACTGGTTCTGGGGTCGTCCGTCGGTTGTCGATCTTTGGCACGACCTGCGCGCCGTCACGAGTGAAATCCGCCCAGATTGGGACCTGAGCACGCCTGGACTCCGCGAAGCATGGAACGCGGGTGACCTCTCACGTTTTCACGGGTGGAACAAGCAGGCCAGCGCGGAAGAGGCCTCGACTGCACCGAAGAAATAAACTAGCCAGTAAGCTCTGCCTTTAGTAGGAACTTGGCAATCACCGTTTAGGGGTGGGTCTGAGCATTACGGACGTATCAGTGAAAGGAATCACAAATGAGAACAATGCGAATCGCGACGGTGGCAGCGCTGTTCATCGCAAACGCATGGATGCCGCAGGTGGTGCGCGCGGACCAAACGGAGAACACGCCAGCCAATGAAAATCGAAAGGAGCAATCGTATATGACAGACGGAAAGGTAATCATGCTGATCGAAGCAAAGATTCAGCCACAGCGTCGCGCGCAACTTATGGAAGCACTGCGCGAATACCTTCCCCTGGTTCGGGCGGAGCCGGGGGTGGAAGCCTTTTACGTCAGCGCGAGAAAGGACGATCCAAATGCGGTTGTCTTTTACGAGGTCTACAAGTCGCAAGCTGCACAGGATTTCCACCTGCAGCAGGATTTCACGAAGAAATTCTTGGCGACTCTTAAGAACGCACAGGCAGCAGACCGCGTGCGGACAAATCTCGTCGAGCTGCCGCATAGATGAGAGCGCACTCCCACGGCAACCGGTCACGTATG
>DATLKS010000869.1:0-2788 GCA_035538255.1 Terriglobales bacterium | reverse complement strand
AGCTCCATTGTCGAAGCGTTGCAAGTGGCGTCAAGGGTCGAGATGAACGCCAAAAAACGGCGCCCTTGACGCCACTTCCAACGCCACAGGACTCGTGTTGCCAATTTCACCCTTGACAGAGCCGTCGTGGTTATAGAAGGGGATGACAATCCCAAAGCTTGCTCTCTTGCTTGTACTCTTTAGAGCTTTCATCAATTTCAGCAGCGCGGGATCAAATCTGTGACTGCTAATTTTATTCCGCGACTCCTTGCGACTGACTGCTGACGCAAAACGTACAATCGAAACTCGTTTCATACGAGTAGGACATCCCTATGCCTCGAATTAGCGCAATCTCCGTCTCTACCGTTCGGGTTCCGCTTGATCGCGTCACATCATTTGCTACACGTACGGTAAAGGCTCGTGATTATTGCCTGGTGAAGATCCGCTCCAAAGAGGGAATCGAAGGAATTGGCTTCTGCTATGTCGGCACAGCCGGAGCGAACATCGCGAAACTGGCGATTGAAGAGCTCCTTGCTCCGCTGTTGCTTGGGCAAGAAAGCGAGCGTGTGGAAGGTCTGTGGGAGGAGATGTACCGCGAGGTCCTGCTCCATGGCCGGGCCGGCACGGTGATGCGCGCTCTCAGCATCCTCGATATCGCTCTCTGGGACTTGAATGCTCGTGCCGTGAAATCACCGCTCTATCGATATCTCGGCTGCTGGTCAGTGGACAAAGTGCCGGCGTACGCGAGCGGCGGCTACTACCTCGAAGGTAAAACTCCTAAATATCTGGGGAAAGAAGTCGAGTCGTGGGTGCGGCAGGGCTTTCGCGCAGTAAAAATCAAAGTCGGTCGACTTTCGCCTGCTGAGGAAGAAGAGCGAGTCCGTACGGCGCGCGAAGCGGCCGGTCCAGACGTCCATCTAATGATGGACATCAATAACGCCTGGGCTGACCTTCCCACAGCTCTGCTCTACTGTCGACGCTTTGAGAAATATAGTCCCTACTGGGTTGAAGAACCCTTCAGTCCCGACGACATCGAGAATCACTGCAAGCTCGCCTCTGCCACTAGCATTCCAGTTGCAACCGGTGAGATCGAATGTGGACGGTGGCGCTTCAAGGAGATTCTGGACAAACGCGCTGCGGAAATCCTGCAGGCTGATGCGGCCGTATGCGGGGGGATCTCAGAGTGGCGTCGCATCGCGCAGACCGCAGCGAGCTATGCAGTCACCATTTGTCCCCATTGGTTCCATGATCTGCACGTGCATCTCGTCGCTTCTGCTCCAAATGCGCGCTACGTTGAATTCTTTCCCGATGATCAAGTCCTGAACTTTAGACGGTTGATCAATCGCCAACTCGAAGTCAAGAATGGTGACTTGCTGTTGTCGAAAGGGCCCGGGCTTGGTTTTGAATTTGAAGAGCGCGCTGTAAAAAAATACGCCCTGAATGCTGCCGAGCCTTGGGCAGAGTTTAAGTAGACCGTTCAGCCTCGGTCCTTTTTAGCCATTCCGATAATTTCGAATCTCGCTCCAAACAGCAGGGGGCCTGATCCGATGAAAGCGCGCGCCGGCAGGTCGCCTGAGAAGTATTGCCGATAGACGCCATTGAAAGTGTCGAAAAGGGACACGTCGGAACAGAAAATCTGAACATAGACGAGATCGTTCATCTGCATGCCGGCCTCACCGAGCACGGAGCGGACTCCCTCAAGCATGAGACGAGCTTCCTCCGCAGGATCAGCAGGAACCTCGCGTGTTCCCGGTTTGAACCCAATGCGGCCGGCGATGTATAGAGTGTCACTGCTCATGACAGCATCGCTGTATGGCAAGCCGGGGCGTTTGCCAGGCAGATTGAAGTAGCGTCTCTGCGCCTTCGAACTCACAAGTTCCTCCATGTCCTCACGTCCTTATTGCGCGGGACTGTGCCTCACAAAGTATTGCCACTTATCGACGCCAGCAGGCACCGCCAAGTCGAAGAATCCGACCATCATCTCTTCATAAGTCTGGCCTCCCCAGCGGACCATCTGTGTCGAATTGGGATTGTGAGGATTGTTGCGCGAATTATCGAACCAGGCGATGGCCTGCAGCCTCGTCCCAGCCTTCAGAGATCTTGGCTCTGCCAGTCGATAGCTCATCTGCCAGTGGAAGTGATACTTCACGCGTAATAGAGTCTCGACGCGCCCATCCGGATGCACAATGTCATACTCGAAACGCTTGCCGCGCAGATGCATATGTGGGAAGAAGCTGAGCAGCGTCGCATCGTTAGGCAGGGTGCCGAAGACCTCCACGCGGAAGTTGTCGGTCTCCGGCGGAATTACGAAGCTGTGATTCGCCAGTTGCAGAGTTAACACGCGCTGTTTCGGCGGTTGCTTTGCAAAGACCATGCCGATACTGGTCTGATCGGTCGTTGCCTGGTCGTTCGTGGTGTAGTGCATTTGGAAGACGAGATCGGATCCTGCGGGAATGAATTTCGCCGTTCCATCCGGCCACTGATCGGGCGAACTGCCCGGCGCATAAACGAGCAGCATATCGCTATCAGTGAATAATGCCTCGCGAACACTTTCCTCGGTCGTCATGTCCGCTGCCGAGAATGGACGTCCCTTCGGTGCATTGCGCAGCCACTTCGAATTCGGCGGACGAATGTATACGACTGCGTGATGCACATGATCGCGGCCGGTGGGACGAATCTCCGAAGCCTGCACCCATTTATCTTCGGTGAAGCCAGTGGGCACGATCTCATAGGTATACGGAACGTCGCCCTCCGCTGCTATTGGCACCGGTCTGGGCATCTGGAGCACGAGGTCCGGCTCAGGTATATT